>WFQS01000217.1 GCA_015486915.1 Desulfobacteraceae bacterium | reverse complement strand
TTTATATCCAGCCTGTCCTTTGATTTTTTATTCCACGGCAAAGATGTCAGCCAGTCAAGATAGGATGATGCAACAACATATTCAGAAGATGACGGATGCATTTTTGAAAGGCGTGTGATTTCTCTTTCAGCTTCCTTTGCCGCTGTTTCTGGAAGTCCTGCGGACTTGATCTTTTTCCTGTAATCCGCTATTTCAACACTTTCTTCATCTTTTTCGCCAAGTTCCTCTTTTATGGCTTTAAGCTGCTGGCGCAGATAATATTCCCGCTGACGCTTATCCATGTCCTCTTTCACCTGGGTCTGTATCTTTGAACCCATCTCAAGGATGTCAAGCTGATCATTTACAAGTCGTGTAACCTGTTTCAATCTTTTTTTAACATCAAGTAGCTCAAGGATTTTCTGTTTTTCAACAATTGGTGCATTTATGGTTGATGCAACCATATCGGCAAGGATATCAGGTTCTTTTATGGTTTTTACCATACCTGCAATTTCTGCTGGAAGACCAGGTGAGAGATTAACGATTTTTTCGTATTGTTCAACGATATTGGCCATTAAAGCCCTTGTTTCCTTATCCTCAAGAAGATTTGTGCTTTCAAGTACGGAAATTTTTGCCTGCATATAGGATTTACCATTTATAAATTCCGATACCTTAAACCGGTGCAGACCCTGGATAAGAAGCTGAGCCCTGTTCTCCTCCATTTTGGCCATTTTAAGAATCATGGCCACAGTTCCGACTTTATTAAGGTCTTTTGAAGAATGTCTGGTGCTTAAATCTGATCGTTTTGATAAAAGAAGGCCGAGAATTCTGTTTCCCGCCATTGTTTCATCAATCAGATCTATGGCTTCTTTTTCCATTAAAACAAGGGGCAGAACCATTTTCGGGAAAAGGTTTGTATCAACAATCGGAAGAATAGGAAGTACATCAGGTATATCGTAAGGACTTATCTCAGGTGATTGATTTAATTCATTCATGAAAAATTCCCATGGTCATATCTTTATATTTTCTGTGGTTTCTCATAAAAAAATAGAGCGCAAATTTTGCTGCACCGATTTTATTTTCTGCTGCAAGGCGGCCGGGCCAAATCCAGTCCGGTCCCATGGCAGTTATTATCTATAAGAAAGTTTTATCCTGTGTAACCTGTTTACGGGAAACTTGGCAAGTGTAATTTCCAGAAAACCATTGGAAAATAAAGCTGACACTTTATTTGTATCGATAAGGGAAGGAAGATAAATGATTCTTTCAAACCTTCCAAACTGTATTTCGGCAAGCCTGTACGTTGCTGTTTCTTCAGGCGGGGTTCTGCCCCTTGCCCCGGAAATTTTTACTGCCTTATTACTGACCTCTATGGTAATATCATCTTTTTCAACACCTGCTACTTCAGCCTGAATTATAATATTATCTCTTGTTTCCAGGATATCCATCTGGGGCTTCCATGTACGCTGTGAAAGGCAGAACATTGGGTTTATCGATTGAAACATCTCTTCGAGAGGCTTACCTGCTTGAGATCTTCCAAAATCTTCACCAAGTTTAATTTTTATATATTCCATTACTATAAGGGCTCCTGATACTACGTTGTTTTGTGATAGGTACTGTATCTACTGCAAGATAAACAGATCGTTAACTAAAATACCATTAGAATCAAACCTTGTAAAGTTTTATGATTCATTCTTTTTTCTTTATTTTTATTAAACGGCTGATATTAATTTTTCATGATATATTGATTTTTCTAAACCATCCCGCTATAAATAAGTCTGTTTGTAAACTGCCATGAGGCAGATCTGGTGACTCTCAGATTGCCTCTAAGGATCATAGATTCTTACAAAAATAGTCATTAACAACCAATGAGGATCATTCCAGTTATGCCTGTTCTTTCAAAAAATTTCATTCAAAACGCAATCGCCGATTCTTCAATCATTTTCCAGCGAGGAAACAACATATATCAGCATGGCTCATACTTCCTTGCCAAAGCCGATCTGTCTGAAAAAACCTTTATTTATGAAGTTGATGGAAGCTATGGAAATTACACCATAAAAATACAATTAACGGAAAATAACATTTTTTCTTCCTGTAATTGTCCATATCCCGGTGACGGATGTAAACATATTGTTGCGGCCATGCTCAATGTCAGAGATATACTCCTTAAAAAAGATGCAGAAAAAAATATTCTTCCGGAACCAAAAGAACAAGACCCATATCTTACCGAAGAGGAAATTAAAGAACAGGCGCTTGCAGACAGGAAAAAAAGAGCTTTATCTGAAAATTTTACAATCATCCGGGGTGATATGTTCAAGGGAGACCACCTTGTGATCAATAAAAACAAAAAAGAATACACGGTGTGCCTCCATGATCCTGAAAAAGGTATAGGCCATTGTACATGCCCGGATTATCTGACAAACGGTCTTGGTACCTGCAAACACATTGAGTTTCTTTCATCATTTCTTATGCAGCAAAAAGATTTCAAAAGAAAAATTAAAAAAGAACTGTTCCCCTTTACCGACATATTCTGGGATTCTTTATCCAATGGCCCCAGACTTTTCACAGAAAGACCTGAATTGGAATCAGCAGAACTTCATCCTGTTTTAAAGAAATTTTTCAATGCAAAGGGCCTTTATATATCAGATGATCTCGGCGATATGATGGAGCTTTTAGAACAGATTCGTGAAAATAAAAAAGTGCGCGTCAGGGAAGCCCTTATCAACAGAATTGATATTTATCTTGAAAAACAGCAGCTTAAAAAACTTGCCCATGAAAATTTTAAAGATAACTTACCTGAACTTTCCATAAAAACAGAACTTTACCCATACCAGAGAGATGGCGTTGATTTTGGACTTTTCAAAAAGAGCGTATTAATCGGGGATGAAATGGGTCTTGGAAAGACGATCCAGGCAATTTCCCTTGGAATTCTTAAAAAAGAGATATTCGGATTTTCAAAAATTCTCATAGTAACTCTTGCATCGCTTAAGGATCAGTGGAAACGGGAAATAGAAAAATTTTCAGATGAAAAAGCCGCAATTGTTGCAGGCTCTCCCGTTCAGAGAAAAGAAACCTATTTCAATGACCAAAGCCTTTTTAAAATTACAAATTATGAAGCTGTTTTAAGAGATGTTCTTGTTTTATCGCGGTTCAAACCCGACATCATTGTGCTTGATGAAGCCCAGCGTATTAAAAATTTTTCCACAAAAACGGCCAATGCCGTGAAACGTATTCCTAAAAAACACGCCATTGTCCTCACAGGAACACCACTTGAAAATAAACTTGAAGACGTTTATTCCATTGTTCAGTTTCTTCATCCTTATATGCTGACCCCGCTTTGGAAATTTGCAGCAGATCATTTCATGCTTTTAAAAAACAAAAAAGGCAGGATTGCAGGGTATAGAAACCTTGAAATGCTTCAAAACAAACTCAAACCCATTGTTATAAGAAGAAAAAAAGAGGATGTGCTAAAGGATCTTCCCGGTGAAGTTGTCAATAATTATTATATTGATCTAAGTGACGAACAATCCGAAATACACGGTGGATATGCACGCCTGCTCCTCCCCCTTATCAATAAAAAATTTTTAACGCCAATGGATATCAGAAAAATCCAGATATTTCTGCTGCGCATGCGCATGGCGTGTGATTCAACATACCTTATCGACCGTGAAACAAATATTTCACCCAAACTAAAAGAACTTGAAGGCATCATTGACGAACTTGTAATCGAAAATAAGAGGAAAATGGTTATTTTCAGCGAATGGACCACCATGACGTTTCTAATTGCAAAACATTTATCCGATGCCGGAATTCCATTTGTTGAACTTTCGGGAAAAGTACCGGTTAAAAAACGGCAAGCGCTGATCGATGAATTTACAAACAATCCTCTCTGCAGCGTTTTTCTATCCACAGATGCAGGCGGAACCGGTCTGAATCTTCAGGCAGCAGACTGTATTGTCAACTTTGAACTGCCATGGAATCCTGCAAAGATGAACCAGAGAATCGGAAGAGTCAGCAGAATCGGGCAGAAAAGCAAATGTATAAATGTAGTCAATCTTATTGCAAAACACAGTATAGAAGAAAAAATCCTCACTGGAATTCAGCTTAAAACAGATCTTTTCAAAGGCGTTTTTGACGATGGCCCTGACTCAGTTGAATTTTCCAGGGAAAAAAGAAATGAAATGCTCAACCGTTTAAGGGAAATGATGGGAGAGGAAAAAGAACCGGAGACTGCAGAACCGTCATTCCCGGATGAAATCCCGGAAGATACCCCGCATTTTCTCAACCCTGAAGTTCTCAACCGGGATGAAACAA
>WFQS01000216.1 GCA_015486915.1 Desulfobacteraceae bacterium | reverse complement strand
TTGCAAAATCTCCGTTGTGCACAAGGGCTTCGTGCATGCCTGAAAAAGGATGTGCCCCGCCGGGATGCCACATTCTTCCCCTTGTGGGATAGCGCTGGTGGGCGATCCATCCGTGTGCCCTGAAATCTTCAAGGCAGTAGTACTGGGCAACCTGTTCTGCATAGCCCACTATTTTTAAAATCATCACATTGCGGCCGTTGGACATTACAAAGGCCTGTTTGTCACCCAGTGATGCATAGTATGTCTGGTTGATGCGGATTGAATTCTGGAAGACAAATTCATCCTCGGCCCTGCGCCTTTCAAGTGAGGCCAGATCGTTTTCATCAATGAATTTATCAAGGACATCGTTTTTTACCCGGACAAAATAGCGCCATACATCCGGTGGTTTTATTTCAAGACCGATATCCCTGTAATCGTCAATTGTGGGATTTTTTTCAGCTTTGTGCACATCAAAAAAAGGTGTGATATTCGTGGATTCAACATCTTTTTTTGAATCCGGGTCAAGATATGCAACCTGTAAAAGGTAATGGCTGTCAAGAACTTCCTGGGTGACACCAAGATCATCTGCAGAAAGCCCCACTGCCGCAATTCCACCGCCTTTACCGTTACCGCGGTTGTGCATCTGTACAGAGGGCTCGTAAATATGATGTCCCCTTATGGGAACCGAAGAGATGAACCCGGTTACTCCGCATCCTCCTTCCTCGTCACATTTTTTTACCGGAATATCCCTGTTAGAGGGAAGTTTTGCCCTTGATGCGAGAAGATGTTTTATAATTTTTTCTTTATCGTATTTCATTATCAAATAAATTCCTTTGAAGTATGCTTCAGAACTATGGAAATATATAAAATATACCGACAGAACGTTTGTATGGTAGATTTTATTGTTTCCATTGCCCTTGGATCATATGATCATTTTAAAGTTAGGTGCGGGCCTGTAATTCTTTCTCTCCTCTTCATCAAGATAGTCAAGATGGACAAGAAGATCTGAACGTCCCCTGAGCTCTCTGATGCTTTTCATGCCAAAGCCCCTTAAAATATCGCACCACTGCCTGCGCCATGCCATATACATATTGACAAGACGTTGTTCAGTGTATTCCTCTGTGATCATTTTACTTAACTCGGCATCTGTTGATGCAATTCCCCTGGCGCATCCCCTGCCGCTTTCGCAGTTTCCGCATCTTACGCATTCCACGGCCACAAGATCCGCCGTACCGATAACACAGCCATCAGCTCCAAGGGCTATTGCCTTGGCAACATCAACGGCATTTCTTATACCTCCGCTTGCAATGAGACAGACCTTGTCCCTGACCCCTTCTTCAACAAGAAAAGAGTGAACCTTTGGTATGGCATATTCAATGGGCATGGCAATATTTTTCTTTGCAATATCAGGAGCAGCCCCTGTTCCTCCGTAACTGCCGTCAATGTGTATGATATGGGCTCCTGCGTAATATGCACCAACGGCAACCATATCAACGTCAGTTGGAGTGGAAACCTTTATGGAGCACAGTGCCCTGTGGTTTATCTCTTTTATCCAGTCAACATGTTTTTTGTGATCCTCCACCGAATAAACACTGTGAAACGGGAAAGGCGAAAAAAGTGAATGACCCACCACGGTTTCACGCATTGCAGCAACAGCTTCAGTTACTTTTTCTCCAAGAAGATGTCCCCCAAGGCCGGGTTTTGCACCCTGGGCATATTTAAATTCCACAACCGGGCTGTTCTGGATGGTTTCCTCCCTTACCCCGAAAAGTCCGGTGGCCACCTGGGTGATCACATGGTCTTTGTAGGGAAGGAAATTTTCAGGGTATCCTCCCTCACCTGTGCAAACAAGGGAATTAAGTCTTTTTGCGGCCCTTGCCCTTCCAACTATTACACTTAAAGATGTTGACCCGTAGGACATTCCGCCGCCATAGCATGGGATGGAAATTGTTTTTGCAGGCCTGTTGTCCCCTGTTTTATTAAGTTCAATGCTGGTGTCAATCTCTTCATCACTGATGTCAATGGCTTGTTCAGGATCAGGATGGATAAAACGCATTTTATCAAATCCTCCACCTGAATTGCCAAGGCTGTACTCGAGATTCACCTTGGGGACATCTCCTGTTTCAGCCATTGCAAAATGGGCAAGGAGCATTTCAGGTGTCCACCTGTAGTCACCCAGGGTCTCAAGCAGAGGGTTCTCCCTGAGGGAAAGTGCATTTTCCGGACATTTATCAATGCAGTAATGATCTGTTTTGCTGCATTCAAACCCTATGCATTTGTGTTCAACGGGCCTTAATGGCTTTGAATAATTATCAAATCTTAAATGCACTCCATATGGACACAGTTCTGCGCACAGCCCGCAGGATATGCATTTTGAGCTTCTTTTGATAACATATTTGCCAATGGTATTTCGAAACCGTGAAGGAACTTCCTTTACTTCTGGCAGTTTAAAATTTTTATCTTTCATAGTTTATTCCGTATATTGAGCTTGTTTTCGTTCTCCGAAGATCGGAGAAAAGCTTTCCTTTTCAAGATCTTCAAACCACATTGATCTGCCGACTTCACCGCGTAGTCTTCTTACTTCACGAAGCCCCATTGCCCCTAACATTTCAAGCATCTGGTTGCGCCATGCACCCATGAGATTTACGATTCTCTGACTGCCGTAGTCAGGGTCAATTGATTCAAATTTAACGGGGCATGATAATCCGTTCTCGCACCTTGTACAAAGCCTGCATTCCATTGCAATAAGAAGCGGAAGATCAATGACAACTCCGTCTGCACCGCAGATAATGGCTTTATTGACATGTTCGGCAAGGGCAATGCCCCCAGTTACAAGAATGTTGACCATACGCCGCATTGATGCCTTAACAAGTCCTACATGGATATCCCTCAGCATATCCTTGACAAAGCGCGGGTTTTCAGAATCAAACTCCCTGCCGTTTTTATCGGCGTAAAAATGAAGGGTGTCAACACCTGCCCCTGCAAGTTCAAGTGCGATGGAATCTGCATCAGAATTAAGTGGAATTCCAACGGAAATTATAAGATCTTTTTTTATTGTTTTCAGTGCCTCAAACTCTTTTTCAATACCATAATAGTACTGCAGTTCAATAATGGAACTTTTTTTAATAAGATCTTTATGATCCGTATAATTATCTTTTGTAAGGCAGAAAATAATATTGTCCGCATACTCGTTTAATTGATCATTATTTAGTTTTTCTCCGGGAAAATCAAATATATCTTCCGGGGTAAGAAACAATTTTGTCCCTATTTCTCTTGCAGCTTTTAATATTGAAACAAGTACTGTTTTGCTTAAAATTCCAAACGGGGGCATCTGGAATAAAATGGGAACCGGGATTTCCAGTATGGGCATCTCTTTTGTTTCAAGGCTGCCGTCCGCGTTAAAATTTAAATGGTCAGGTCTTCTTGAAAGCTCTATGGATGTGTTGATGTATTCACGACCATGGATACCATCCCTTGTGGGCCGTACAATTTCAGACATGTCCGTCCACATGGAATCAAAGCCTTTTCCGGCAAACGGTCCTCTGTACCCTGCGCCGGACACAGGCACTTTTCCCGTGTGGGCCTGGTACCATGTGGTGTGAAGGAGATCAGGTCTCCAGTAATCATCTCCAAGAGTTCTGTATTCAGGATTAATGATTCTTGAAAAAATTCCCTTTGTGCATTCCTGGACACACCGAAAGCAGCTTTTGCATTCATAAAGGTATTCAGGGTCCTCCATTTGACTCATATGGAGATAATTTTTTTTAAAAATATCGTACACGCATTTTTTCTTTACGCATTCTCTGCAGCTTCCGGCACAGTCTTCCCTGAATTCAACGGTGGAATACTTGCCAATGGGATAAAACCTCGGCAGAGTGTCTTTTACAGCAATATTATATTTTGCAGGCATATTTTTTTCGCCTCTCTTATGTGTAACGCTTTTATGTGTAACGCTTTAAATGAATATCAGGGTCTATTTTTTAAGTCCTGCTCTTTTTACTATTTCGCCAACTTTTTCTTCCCACTCAATGGCCATGATGTGGACACCGCTTACACCGTCAAGTTCCTTAAGTTCAGCTATGGTTTCAAGGCAGATTTTCATACCCTCTTCAATTGCATCTTCCTTTGGGACACTTCCCATTCTTTTGATAATTTCATCGGGGATATCCATGCCTGCAACCTTGTTGTTCATGTATCTTGCCATGCCTGCTGATTTAAGGGGAGTCACTCCTCCAAGGATATAAACCTTTTCCGTAAGCCCCTCTTCTCTTGCCATTTTTATCCATTGCTTAAATCTGGCCATATTGTAAATGCACTGGGTCTGGATGAAATCAACC
>WFQS01000215.1 GCA_015486915.1 Desulfobacteraceae bacterium | reverse complement strand
TGGATTCTCCCTTGATCGCCTCAATAGCTACCTTGGCCTTAAAGGCTGCATCGTATTTCTTTCGCATCGATTTCATATCCCCTCCTGAACATATAAAAAGTGTCAGCCAATACACCTTAATCACCTGTCCAGTTTTTGGGGTACACTATAAGCTGAACGTATGTAGGAACAATAGCGAAAAGTTGGTTGACTATCTGCATGTAAGATATATTTTTTGGTTACAGTTACCGGTTTTTTGGGCTTGGCACGGGAATAAAGCAATGAAAAGCAATAGGCAACTGTTTTTATGACATGAACAGGATGACGCAGCCAGGACAGAAATATTTTCAATTCTGATTTTGATAGTTCTACCAGAGTCATATTTTAATCCGCAAAAGTTAGATGACGTTTTGCATAATAGTAACCGCCATACTGCAGTGATAAAATTATTTTGGCTATGATCAAGGACCAGACAGCTCCGACTGCCGCAAACCGACTGATCAGAAAATAGCTATAAATCAGGAACAGCGAGCTGTTGATCAAACCAAAAAAGAACAACTCCTTAAATCTGGAAAAAATCGAGATAAGATTCTGCAAATTACTGCAAATAATGGTTGTTATCACAAAACCACCCCAGAGGAGAATGTATCTTCCAACGTGACCATATTTACTATCGTATAGAGATGAAGAGAGAATATCACTGGCCATATAAAAACCGCTGATATAAACAAACGCAATAACTAACAAGCCCACAGTTGATTTTACAAGGATACCCGTAATCTGGCGATGCTGTTTATTGAAAACCATTGCGGATCCCTTAGGAATAAATACTTTGCCCCATGCTCCGAGAACAATAACCAATGGGGCAATCAGCACGCGAGTCCCATTCAGTTCGGCTACCGCTTCTTTGGAAACCAGATAGGCCACCAGAAAGAGGTAACCACTGTTAATAATCCACCCAAGGATCATCCCGGCAACCATCCATTTACTGTCTTTCCAGGAAAAAAGAGCGTTTTCATAAAAATCACACCAGCGCTGCGGCAGTTTGATATTTGCCAGTGCCGGCTTCATACAAGACAGTGCCGCTGTAAAGCTACAGATCCCCATACATGCAATTACATTACTGCCAGTCAACCGGTAAAAAGAATACAAGAGGCCTAACGAGCAAATAAATAAAACGGCATAAAAAAAATCCACGATAAAAACGTACGCAACCTTCAAATCAGCAAAAAAAAGACTGCGGGCTAATTCGCGGGATAAGACACCACCAATGGAAAAGAGAAGAACCCAGCATGTTCTCGGCTGCAGCAGCAAGGAATCCTGAGCCACAAAAAGGTACAGAGCGGCAATCCCGGTGATCGGAATCAGGGTGGCATATAAAAACAGACAAAGAGAAGCGGAAAAAACCGCCCGTTTTTTTTCGTCAAGCTTGTTTCCCGTAACCGTCAATGGCGTATGAATTAAGCTATTATGAAGGCCACAGGCAAACATGATGACAGCAAATGCCAGGCTGTATTCGCCATATTCAAGTTTTGAGGAAAATTTAATGAATACAAACGCAATTGCCATGTTAATGGCGCTCAGCATTGCCTGATCTAACAGGGCGATGAATGTTTTTTTATACACGGTTTCTCCCGCCCTCAATTATCAGTACAATAAAGCCAACTTGCAGTGACAAAGCCGTCACGCTCACCCGAACCAGACGGATTGATTAGTAGGGTTTTCAGCAACTCCACCGACGGCCTTAAGATAATCCAGATAAAACAGGGAAAAAACAAACAGCAGCCAGAGAGCATTGGTTGGATTAAAAAATGTTGCTTCAGCTACATCATGAATCATCATGGACAATAATAATACCAGAAATGCAACTGCTGTTCGAAAATATTTTACCCGTAATGTAAAACATAGATTCACCTGTTTTATAATAAGAACCAGCAGGAAAATAAAACCGATACTGCCACCGGCAACCGCGACATTCAGATAGCCATTGTGAAACTGACCGTAATGAATAACCGATTTTGACATTATGGACGTATTGGAATCATAACCCCATCCCCACAACGGCTTGGATAAAAATGCCTGAAATCCCCTTGCCCACAGATACGTCCTGCCAGACAGGGATGAATCACGCCCAACAGCATTAAACGCTTGACCAAGACTCAGTTTTTCAGGGAAAAAGGCATAGATTAACAATAAGAACAGGATAAAAAATAAAATTAGAAAAAACAGCTTCAGAAATATTTTACCGGTCGTATTTTTTTTCAGACTCATAAACGTCGGACAGGCAGCCAAAATAAAAAAAGCACAGATTGATGAAGTGACACAATTTGCCTCGTACAAACAAACACAGGAACCAGAGATGGTGATGAAAGTCATCATTTTTATCAGTTTACCAGGGACAAAATACAACCCGACCAAACTAAACCAGATTGCAAGATGGGCAACACTTCCCAAGGTATTCGGATTTGAAGTTAATCCCATCCATTCTCCGTGTAATTGTTGATATGTCGCTATAGAGGGGAAAAATACCGAGGTCAGAATAGAAAGGATAATGATCAGAAGAAAAAACCATGACATTATATGAAAAAATTTCCGGATATTATCGCCGGCATAATGAACGGCCGCCACTACCACCAGCATCATGCCAATAAAATGGATAAAATTTATCACGACCTTGAGAGAATAGGCAGATACGCAGGCTGTTGACAAGACAAAAAAAAGTGAAACTACATAGAGCCAGTTTCTTTTTATTTGCCTGATGAATATTGGAAAATTGATAAAAAAAAGCCATGCTGCCATTATATAGGCAGAACCCAGTACAATTAAATTGATCGGATTTGACAAAAAGGCAAGTTGGCTGTGAGTATAACTTGCCTTTTCTCCTCTTACTAAGGAAACTGAGGAAGCAAAAAGCAAAATAAGAAAAGGAAGGATATATATTATGCCGTATTGACTTACATCATCGGCGTCTTTTTCTTTAGCAGCTATTACAGCTTCGTCTATATACACGGAGTTATTTCCTAAGGGAATAAAATCTTCGCTAACTCCAATCAAATGCAGATTGTCATTCAATGAACAGCGCCGTTTTATAAAGGCTGTCATGCCTATAAGATAATCTACTTTGCACCAACCAAAATAAAATCGTTAGCGAATGGCATTTCGCAGCATTAACTGCTTGTTTCAACTTCTAATATTTTAACATTCTTGGGAGGGGAAATAAAGGTCGATTCGGAATTCTTGACCGTATAATAACTTGATTTGACATTAAAATTCAATTTATTGTCTTTTATCCAGTAAATCCGTGTCTTGGCACCATCAATACTATATGTCTGTACAAGAAAGCCCTTTTCTGAGGGTACAACAGAAATTTTGGGATATCCAAACCCGGTATCTTTAAAAATCATTTGCCATTTTCCCGAGTTCTTTTCCTTACGAAAGACTATTAGGCCGGTAGCGAAGGCCCATTCATTACCATCGTCATCTATGAAGACGTTTGTGGCACTCCAAGGGGTCGGGCCTATTTTTTTCCATTTTTGAGTGGTATTATTATAACCAACAATAATTCGTGATGCATCACCATATTGACTGATAAAGAGAACAGGTTGTTTTGCCGCATCCACTGCAAAAGTAACAGGGGAATAAATTTTATTAATTGATATATCTGATGCACATGTATCAACTGTATTTTTGGAGATGGGAAGTGTATATTTAGTTTTTTTGTCTGCTTTGAAAAAATTTATCCCATCGGGAGAAAAGGCATAACTGGGCAGAGAACAATCAGGTCCAGCGCCACCTTCTCTCCATTCCCACACACAGTGCATCGCATTATCCTTATCGAAGAATAATCTAATTCCGTAAACAGACCAGGTATCAAAAAACGCAAATGGATGAGTTACTAAATCCTGCCCAGGATTTACATCTGCATCATCGTGAGTAAGGAACATAGTTCGCCCTATGGAAGTCCATTTCCCGGTATCGGTGTTATATTTTGCTAATCCCCCGGCAAATCCTCTTTCCTTCCATGGCCTCTTAGGTTTGGTGGCGAATCGGTAAGAAATGTAGATATCTCCATTCCTGTCTTTGAAAAAGGCGGGATATGTGATCTGAGTTCCAGGAATGGCCGCCGAACCTAAATTGGGAAATGGTGTTTTATTCTCATATTTTACTTTTCTAAGAGTGTTTTCATCAAGATGTTCCCCTTTGAAGACAAACTCGCTAATATCTTCAGGTTTCTTAGAGACACTGTACTGCCATGGCATATTGTGCATATTGTATGCTACATGAATATATCCTTTTTTGTCTATCTGTAATGATGGTTGTGTATGATACATATCATTAAGTGTTCTATTTTCAATAACTGTTGAACTCCATTGCCATTGCCCATTTGATGTCCTTATCCCCTTGCTTATTTTTGTTACCAGGTTAATTTTATTGGGGGTCGCCGACGGTGTTTCCACTCTGACAGTGTAGATGGCATTATCGAAAAAGGCTATTGGTGTTGAAAATACATTAAGAATGGAAGGATCAGTATCAAAATCTTTAATAATCGTACTATTTTCAGGAAACACTCCTGCATAACACAACGCGCTTGAAAGCATTATATAAACAATCGCCAAAAAAACAGATTGATTCAGTGATTTGCAGTTAGATCTTTTACCTGACATCGTATTGACAGTTATTTCACCTTAGAATTTGACTCACTACCTTATACCTGACAATTCATATCCTAAGAAAAGGCCAGCCAGAAGAGCTGACAAAACTCCTTGCTCTTTTCATATTGTTATAAATCGGCACACCTGCAGATTACGATAAATTCTTGGAAGAGCGGGACGCGGGAAAAGAGCGCTGGTTCTAAAGCATTTTGTTAGCCACCCTCAGGCCGGGACGCGAATAGGGGACATTCTATATTACTCCTGTCAAGGAATTTTTTTTGTTCTTTGAAAACGGTCTGTTAAAAAAGAGCGGTAGATAACGACGTAGAAATCCTTTCGGTTTTTGGGAAAACCTCCGTGCATGTCCAGCGGATCTCTCACCTATTACGAAC
>WFQS01000214.1 GCA_015486915.1 Desulfobacteraceae bacterium | reverse complement strand
TAAAAGATATTTTACGGCTGTATCCTTCAAATTTTTCCTGATCATTGCAAATAACGGCTTAGGCTTTTGAATTTCCTTGAAAATACTTATTACCTCAGGTACATTGATATCAATTTGCATGGGCGCTTCTCCTTATTTTTATTTGTTTTTAATTCTAATTTTACAAATTTTAAAGGTTAAGCACCCTTTTTTTTACCATATGGAGATCCATATGAAGTTATTTTATTTGTTTTTAGGGCTGTTTCTGCTTACTTCACTCGCTGTAAGTCATAGTGCTAAAGCTGGCAGCCCGGTACCTGCCGGACTTACATCTGCGATTGAACATGTAAAAGAGATGAAACGTTCAGGAGCTTCTAAGAAAGATATTGCCGCTTATGTTACGAAAACTGTTGCTAATCGAGTTACATTTTTAAATCACGCTTCCGAGAGGTGGAAAAGTCTTAAAGGTGATGCCGATATAAAAAAACAATTACAACGATTTGATGCTTTTTGGGATCAAGGTAATTTAGCTGCTGATGAGTTTTCCGCTGCTGCCTGGGTATGGGTAAATCGTATTGGACAGTGTAATGAAAGTGCCAGTACTGCATTCCATATACTGGTTATGGCCTATGAATCTGTTGGTGAGATTACCACTGTATCCAAGGGCGACCATCGTTTTGTTATTTTGGGAGATGTCAAAAATATACCGAATCCTTTTTCTGCTGATGACCTGCGCAAACTGGATAATACATATATTGTCGATCCGTGGGATGCTGTGTCCTTTTCAACTAAGGATTTAAGTTTTTTTGACTGGTATCAACATGGGAATGGTAATGTGATAAACACAAGAAAATATAAATTTTACAAACAAAAATATGACCAATGGTTAACCTGGTGCAGGAAAAATCCTGTTAAATACCAGAAATGGCTATACGGGTTATATGATCAGGAAGCTGATGAAAAGGTAAAGCATAAAGATGACATGAATTTTCAGCTTGACCAGTACCGAAAAGAAATTGATGAGCTTAAAACGTTAATAGAACAAATAGTGCAAAAGGGACGCACTATCCTTAGAAAAGCAAGGTATAATATAAGGTCGGTCCGGGCGATAGAATTAGAACTAAAAAAATATAAACTTTTAATTTATTCCCTTGTTGATCATGGAGACAATTTTTGTGACGAATCAAGATTGCTGCATAAAAAAATCATTACCCTGGCGACTACCGTGGAAGATGAGGAAGCCATTGTCAATAACAAGATTGACCTTGCCAGAGAACGGAAAGCAAATTGTAAAACAGATGCGGACACAGTTTTTATAAAAGACAATTATCTGGCGGCTCAAGAGGCCCTGGCAATAATGAAAACAGCAAAAGAAGCAGCCTTTGAGACTCTTGTGGATATCAACATCAAACGTGAACAAATCAAAAAAAATAATGATGAATTATCACGCAGGTATGACGATAAGTGGTGGAAGGAGCAGACGCGCCAAAATAGTGAAATTTTAGAAACAATACCTCCATTTTTGGATCCATTGGAAACAGGTCTGAAAGATGCAAAAAACCTCGCCTTAAAAAGAAAGGATCTTAAAAAAAAGATAGAAGACGGAAAACAATTCTATATCCAGTATTTTCCCGCATCAAAGGCAAAATTTGACCAGCTTATCAAAGAGGTCAGTTCAATCAACCTGTACTATGTCATCTCCACTGCCGAGTTGGATGATCTCCAGCAGAAATATCAAACTGGACAAACTGTATCTGACAATCTCTTGGAAGACAATTACAGGGTTTTAGGAGGTGGCCCTCCTTTGGTCAGTTGTTTTTCAGATAAAGCATCAAAAAAAGAGATGGATAAAATCAATGCAGCTTTATCACGTGGTTTGCATGTATTGAAAACCAGTGATTATCTTCGTGACGGGTGTCAAGTTGTGACCGAAGTCCAGGAGCCGGAAAATGACAGTGATGGTTCTCCGGCCCAGCCGCCTGTTGCAGATGATGGAGCAGCGCCTGGCACGCCTGATGCGGATTCTGGTAACGGGACCGGTCAAAGCACTTCATCAAATTCCATGGGAGGCCTGATAATCTCGGGACCCGCAAAACTGGTTGCAGGCCAGGGAGTCACTTATACCGCCTGCGACGCCACAGGGACTCCCTATCGTTCAGGAAGTTTTTCATGGGGGATCAGTGATGAATCTGTCATGAGCCTTGGCAAATCAGGTAATCCTGTCACCGGCTCGGGGTTCAAGGCTGGAATGGTGACAATTTTTGTACACTATGACGGCGGAGATATATATTCGGGGACGGCCTGGCTGGATGTCAGGATTAAGGAGAAAAAGAACAATCTGTTCAGTACATCAGGAGGTGAAGACAGCGAGAATCTTGGAAATGGCCAGGGCGATCTGTTCAGCTCATCCGGGGGTGAACAAACTTCAGACAGCTCATCCCTGTTCAGTTCAGCAGGGGGCGAAAACAATCAGGCCGGAACACCAGGTCAAGATGGTGAAAAAAACAAGTACAAGAATAAATGCACTCAGCTTTTGAACAATATCTCTTCAGCACTTGGCAGCGGCGATACAGACGGTGCGCAAAGTTTTACCAATCAAGCCGCTGCCCTGGGCTGTGACATCGATCCTCTAATGCTCGCACAGGTGGAGAACATTGAGAATGAAAAAAAAGAACAGAGAGCCCAGCAATTAGCCGATATTGCCCGGGAGAAAAAAAGACAGAAAGAGGCGTGCCGGAAAATCAGGCTGGATATGATTGCTGCCATCAACCAGAAGAATGTGGGTGCCTTGCAAAACCTGGCAGGGATGGCAGCAAATGCGGGCTGCAATATAAACACCTCCAGGATTAATCAGGTAATCGCCGATATAAAAGAAGAAAAACGACAACAGCAGGCACAGCAGCAGGCTCAAAACAATAGACCCCGGCAGCCCCAGAACCAGACAAACTTGATGGATATGATGAATGCAATTGTCAAAGGGGTGAACGATATTCATCAACGGGATCCCATAAAGCCTTCCGGGGGAGGTTCAAAACCCCTTCCCTCTGCCGGCAGTGTCTGGCAGTCACATCATCCACCAGTTGATACACAAACTAATAATGGAAATAAGGAATATAACAGGGTTCTGGATATGTGCCGGAAAGGTCTAAAAGGACTATCAATGGCATATGCAAAAAATAGATATAAACCGCTTACTTGTGAAGAAATAGCTAATTACTATGGTTATGGTATATGTCCAACTTGGGCTATAAAATGTAAGAATAAAACAAGAAAATAAAAATGATCACAAGATTCAAACTGGAACCTAAAATAATAGTTTTTTCTTTTGTATTGATAATCTGTTTTGGCAGCTTTGACGGGGCAGATGCAAAGACTAATCATTTGTCTCCCATCTATAAATCGTTATACAATCGGAATTATCCCGATGTCATCAACCAGGCTCAGAGGCTGAAGTCAAGATACCCCAATGATAACACCCTGTATTATCTTCTGGGCTATGCCTATTTTAAGACCAACAATCAAGCTTTGGCGCTGGACTGTTTTTCAAAGTCCATCTCTCTCAATAGAAATAAAGGAGATGTCCATTTCTGGAGAGCTGTGATGTATCAAAGGGCCGGCAGGTATAAAGAAGCCCTGGATGATTTGAACCGGGCCATCAGGGATAAAAATACGCCGGTTCAACTGGGCGAACTGGATAAACTCAGGGGATATAACCCGAGCACTAAATTTCATCATCCCCGCATGTATTTTTTCAGGGCCGTCACCAATAGATCTCTTGGTCGATTCAAAGAAGCAATGAGTGATATCAACCGGGCCATTGAGCTGTCTCCGGTACCCAACCCCATACATTACAGCAATAGAGGGGATATCTATTTTTTAACCCATAAATTTGCCCTGGCATACAAAAATTATCAAAGGGCTGTTAACATTGATCCCAAAATGCCGGCTGCCTGGTGCGCCATGGGGCAGAGTGCTCTTTATCTTGGTAATTATGCCGCAGCAATTAGTCACTTAAAGAAAACGCTTGGGCTTGATCCTGAATACCCCGGCGCCTTAAAAGATCTGGGGTTGGCTTACCTGATGAATGGAGAATATGATAAAGCCCTTGAGAGTATGGGACAGGGGTTGCGAAAGAATTCTGATGCAACATCATTTTATAATCTTGCCTATTTTCATCATTTAAACGGAAATCAGGACCTGTCCCTTAAATTCTTTAAAAAATCCCAGGCACTTTCCCCTGATATTCTTGGCCTTGGAGCTATTTATGTGAATATCACTCCTGCATCCTCTCCCACCAGGAAATTTTACCAGGATCAGCTTGCAGCGGCAAAAATGTATTTAGGGGCAGAAAAGTCCTCTGCAGCCATTGTTAGAGAGGATCAAAAACCCCGCCTTGAAATTACCGGTTTAAGTCTTCAACCCGACCCTGTTAAAATGAACACTCCTTTTGATATTGTGATCAACTTTAAACCCGATATCCCGGGCGGCAATAAACAAATTCCCACCCTGTTTTATTTTACAATCCGCCAGAATAAAAAAATCCTTTTTAAATCAACCCCCAATACCATTCATGCCGATAACTCAAGGGTATCAAGCTGGACTCATCATATGAACCCGGTGCCGTCAAAAGGCATTTTTACCGTTACAGCCTATGTTAAGTATAAACAACTCCTGGCTGAAAAAAGTATAAAATTAATCATAAAATAAGATAACAAAACCAAGGATAAATAAATGACACCGTTTATAAAACCCAATCGGGCAGGCATCATTCTTTTTTTATTTATTATGTTTTTCACCTGTGGCTGCGTAAATTCAAATGACACAAGGTCATTAACGCAGCGGATCAGAGAACGCGTTATGAGTCAACCTGCCGGAAAGGCCGATGATGCAGACCTTAAACCGGTTTATACAGCCTTAAGGAACAAGCAATATGACACGGCCATAAAGCAGGCTGAAAAATTAAAATCTGCCCATCCGGATGATGATTTATTGTATTTACTTCAGGGGCTGGCAAATTACTTTAAAAATGATTACACCTCTGCAAACAACAATTTATCAAAAGCAATTTTTTTAAATGGAAACAGGGGGGATGC
>WFQS01000213.1 GCA_015486915.1 Desulfobacteraceae bacterium | reverse complement strand
CTGTTTTCAATCTGTAGATCTGTGGAATGAGCAGCAAAATCCATACCTTTGTTCTGTCATAGTTAATTGAAAATTTCAAGTTGCTGATTTTACATGTAATAATATTTTTGATAATTTTATTGATTTACATGTGTAAAAACTTTATAAGTTAACACCTGTAAACATCTTTACACAAAGGAGAGAAATTGGCGAGATTCAGAATAAAACAGGACAGGTACTGGAAGACAATCATTGATACAATGGTGGAAGCTCTCATGGTTGTTGACTCCCAGGGCGTAATAATTTCTGTTAATAAATCCATGTTAAAACTTACAGATTTTACGGAAAATGATCTTATTGAAAATCCTTGCGATATTTTAAAATGCGACAAGTGTTTTGTGAAGAAAAAGAAATACCCTGACCGGTTCTGCGCACTTTTTGAAAAAAAAAATATGCAGACAAGATGTACCATGCAGAAAAAAGACGGTACACGGATTGATGTTTTTAAAAAAGCCGCTGTTTTGAGAAACAAAGCAGGAAAAATAATCGGCGGAGTTGAAACTTTTACCGATTTGAGTGAGGCTGTGGCAAAGGAAAAAATAATTTCAAATTTGAGAAATGAATTAAGTGCAAAGGACGGATTCCAGTCCATGATCGGGACATCCCCCGGAATAAAGCGTGTGTTTGAATTGATCAAAATTATGGCAAAATCGGACACCCCGGTAATTATCTACGGCGAGAGCGGCACGGGAAAGGAACTTGTGGCAAATGCAATTCACAACCTGAGCAGCCGCAAAAAAGCATCCCTTGTAAAAGTCAACTGTGCCTCCTTAAACGAGTCCATACTTGAAAGCGAGTTATTCGGGCATGTAAAAGGAGCCTTTACAGGTGCCTTTAAAACAAGGGTGGGAAGGTTTGAAGCTGCTGATCAAGGTGATATATTTTTAGATGAAATAGGAGATATGCCCCTGTCCACCCAGATAAAACTTTTGCGGGTAATTGAAGAAAAAATAATTGAAAAAGTGGGAGACAACGATCCTGTATCCGTTGATGTGAGAATTATTTCAGCCACCCATAAAAATCTCGAAGAACTCATTGAAAAGGGACAGTTCCGTGAAGATCTTTTTTACCGCATAGGGGTGTTGCCAATTCATATTCCACCGTTAAGGGACAGGAAAGAGGATATCCCTTTGTTGGTAAACGCCTTTATAAACAAGATCCGGCTTAAAACTGGAAAACAGGTTTCAACCATGAATAAAACGGCATTGGAGATTCTGTACACCTATAAATGGCCGGGTAATATACGAGAACTTATAAATGTAATAGAATACGCCTTTGTATTGTGCAACGGGGAGGAAATTACTCCGGCACACCTGCCTTTAAACCTGATTAAAAAAGAAAAACAGCCAGCTGTTCTGAAAAAAGCGTTAAATACAACCTGCGAGAACGATACAAAACAAAATTTAATTTCAATTCTGTCATCAACCGGGGGGAATAAATCAAAGGCTGCAAAACTTCTTGGAATAAGCAGGGTAACTCTTTATAACCATATAAAAAAATACAATATTCATATTGATAAAACAGTGTATGAATAACGGCCATGAGGCCGGTTTGGAAAAAATGTTA
Source organism: Desulfobacteraceae bacterium (assembly GCA_015486915.1). Next base: position 2,228 of record WFQS01000213.1, on the reverse strand, counting down.
TTAAACTGGATCTGGCCTTATGGATGAGGATAAAATTTTAAACCAGAAGATTAACAGGAAAGATGCAGCAGTTCTCGAGGGATCACTGAAAAATCAAACTTTTTCATTTAAGTAATGCCTTTCTTCTTCATCAGCATTTGAAAATTTAATCGGAAGAATAATGATGAATTTTGTTCCATTTCCAGGGGAAGATTTCACTTCTATTGAACCTTTATGTGTGTGTGTTATGATAAAATAGGAAACTGACATTCCAAGGCCTGTACCAAATCCCACGGGTTTGGTGGTAAAAAAAGGCTCGAATACCCGTTTTGATATTGTTTCGTCCATGCCTGGCCCATTATCCTCTATTTCTATTATGACGGAATGATCTTCAGGTTTTATCCTGACAATAAATTCCGGGGGTTGTGAGGGGTTTTTGTCTCTGTCTGCTGCCATGGCCTGCGCTCCATTCTGCAGTATATTTAGAATAACCTGCTGAATCTGGCCTTTGTTACAAAAAACCTGCGGCAGGTTTTTTTGATATTCTCTTTTTATTATGATGTGCTTGAAATCAAAATGTTTTTTTAAATCATAATCAGCACTGGCAAGTTTTAATGTTTCATCCAGTAATTTATCCATGTAGTAAGGGGAAAACGCTCCTTCACTTTTGCGGGCAAACCCCAGCATATCCTTTACTATTTCAGCTGCCCTGATTCCTGATTTTTTTACATTTGCAAGCATCCTGAAGATTTCCCGGTTTTCCATAAATTTTTTAATTGCCATCATGTTTGTACCTGCAGCTTCTGCAGCCATATGATTTGCAGGGATATCAGCTTCAAGGCGGTTTTTCACAACGGCGGTGTTCTGAAGAATACCGGCAAGGGGATTGTTTATTTCATGTGCCATCCCGGCAGCCAGACCTCCAACCGAAACCATTTTTTCAGACTGTATCATAACCTCTTCCAGGCGGACATGCTCTGTTACATCATCAATTATTATCACTGCTCCCTCGAGATCACTGCCCCTGAGTGGGTATATTGTCATATCAAAATACCTGGTCTGGCCGTTTCTTATAACTGGAATTTTTGTCCTTTTTTGAACAATTTTTGTTTTAATTGATTTTTTAATATTGACTTTTTGAAATCCATACCATGAAAACAGGTCTTGAAAAAGCTTTCCCTCTGCATCTTCTTCTTTTATACCGGTAAATTTTTCAGCTCCTATGTTCCATCTGGTGATTTTTTCATGGTTGTCCACGCCAACAAGAATTGAAGGCATGGAATCAATGATATTTTTCAGATATAATTTTACCCTGTTGATCTCTTTTTCGTTTTTTAATAATTCTCTGTTTTGATTTTCAATTTCTCCATATGATCGGGCAAGTTCAGCAGACATTTTATTGAATGTTCCGGAAAGGTCTCCAATTTCATCTTTTGTCCTGACCTGAATCTGCTCACCATATTTTCTTGTGCGGATATGCTCCATGGCATCCCTGAGGAAAGTAATGGGCTTAATAATAGTTTTTGAAAGCAAAAAGTTTAATTGAATCAGCATCACGATGAAAATTAAAAAAATTAAACTTCCATAAATCAGATAAGACTGATGTTTTGCATTTTTAATATCAGCAAGAGAATAATAAATTTTTATAAAACCTATTCGTTCTCCAATCATATTGATTGCCTGGGAATACACCATAAAATTGGAGCGATTCCTGTAAATCGGGTTAATTTTTTCGTTTTTAATGATCTCGTTTTGTTCAGTTTCATCGATATCTTTTTTCAAGAAGTTTTGACCATAGGTTTTTAAAGTATGTTTATCCTGTTTGATCGTTCCGTACGACTCCAGTCGATGCCCTGATTTATCAAAAACAGCAATTGCCTCAACTCCTTTAATCTTAATCATCGTTTTCAGCCTGATCTTAATGGCTCTAAGATTTTTATCAAAAATTTCATTGGCAAGGCCGTCTTTATCACGTTGTACAAGGGTCTGGATTAAAAGTTGATCTTTGCCCAGCATCGACTGAAATCTCTGATCCTGGAAAAAAAACTGAATGACTCCCATAATGATGGAAATAAGAATAAAAGTAGCAAGTATTGCAAAATTAATTTTATGCTTCAGGGAAAAATTCATACTTTCATACCTGATTATACCCGGAATAAAATCGTTTTTATATGAAACTCCTGTACAGTACCTTGAATTATTAGAGTTGGCTGCGCGCCTTCGGCCCATTTTCTGTTTAGAGGCAGTCT
>WFQS01000212.1 GCA_015486915.1 Desulfobacteraceae bacterium | reverse complement strand
TATCATTTCTGCTCCAGAGAAAATGGAAAAATTTTCCAAGAGCTGTAATTTCTTTCTTTAAAATTTTTAAAATGAAAAACAATAAAATTAATATATATTTTTTAATTGTCAAAGCAAAGGTAAACAGGGAGATTCCGGTTGCAAGTACAAAACCCATGGAAAAGACAAAAATCAGAACAATGATGGCGCCGGAAGTATTAGCGTATTTAAAAAGCACACGGGCAAGAGATATCCCTACAATGCCGCCGGATGAAAAAGTTCTTCCCCATAAAACATACTGAGTATGAAAAAGAGATAAAAAACTGCCCGTTGAAACGATCAGGGCAATACCGCCGCAAAGAGTTAACAGTATTATTTTCTGAGAACGTCCCTGTAAATAGTTTATCGAGCAGGCAAGCAGAATAACAGGCAGCCAGAATGAACCAAGCCCGAAACCAGCGATAAGGGTGCCGGCAAAAAAAGCACCGAGAAGTCCGAAAAAATTGTGAATTTCCTTAGCGCGTGAAAGCACATGATTATTTATGGACGGATCAGCAGGGCTATAGGAAAAAAGGCTGACAAAGGTCAGAATAACAAGAAAAAAAAGCAGGATTCCTATTATTTCTTTTTTCATACTTCAATGATTACAGGCAGTATTACAGGCCGCCTTCCTATTGTAAAAAAGAAATACTGCTTTAACGCCTTCTGGAGCCTTGATCGGATAAGATTAATTCTGGAATCAACCCCCGGCTCAATCTCTTCAACGATTTCAAGTATAACGCACTGGGCATCATCCACAAGGTAACCTGTTTCAGCACCAAATACAAATCCCCTTGAAATCAGTTCAGGCCCGTAAAGCACTATACCTGTTTCTTCATCAATTACCATTGTCACCACAACAAGACCGTCCTCGGAAAGATCCCGTCTCTGGCGCAGGACACTTGCCCCCACATCTCCTACTCCCTTTCCGTCAATTAAAACTCTTCCCGTCTGAACTTTTCCGTCCACTCTGCAACCGCTTTCATCAAAACAGATCATACTGCCATTTTCAGCCACAATTGCATTTTTCCTTTCAAGTCCAAGTTTTTCAGCAAGTCTCGCATGTATTACAAGATGACGGTATTCCCCGTGAACGGGAATGAAATACTTCGGTTTGGTCAGGTTGATCATCAGCTTCAGTTCCTCCTGGCAGGCATGGCCTGAAACGTGGACCCTGGCCAGTTTATCATAAACAACATCAGCACCCCGCCTGTAAAGGCTGTTTATGGTGGAGGAAATAGCTTTCTCGTTTCCCGGGATAACCTTTGAGGACAGAATAACACTGTCTCCCTTTTTGATATTCACCTGTTTATGTAAGCCCGTTGACATGCGGGTAAGGGCCGACATGGGCTCTCCCTGGCTTCCCGTTGTAATAATTAAAATTTCATTATCCGGAAAGGAATTTACTTTTTTTACATCAAGAATCATTTCATCGGGACATGAAAAATAATCAAGTTCCTTTGCAACGGCAACGGTCTGGAGGATACTCCTGCCGTTAAAAACAATTTTGCGCCTGTTTTTCAATGCAATATCAACGATCTGACGAATACGGAAAATATTTGATGCAAAAAGAGCAACAATGACCCGGCCTTCACTTTTTGCAATTATTTCTCCAAGGGAATCAGCGACTTTTTGATCGGAAACAGTATATCCTTCATTTTCAACATTGGTTGAGTCCGATAAAAGCGCAAGCACACCTTCTTCACCAAGTCTTGCAAATCTCGATACATCTGTCGTGTTTACAGGATCGGCACAGTTATTTATCCTGAAATCTCCGGTATGGACAATAAGACCCAGCGGGGTTGTAATGGCAAGACCCATGCAGTCCAGAGTACTGTGGCTTACACGGATGAATTCAATTTTAAACGGATCTATGGATATTGTTTCTCCTGCCTTTACAATGTTAAGGTCTGTGGAACCGAGAAGATCTGCCTCCCTGAGTTTGTTTGAAACAATACCAAGGGTAAAGGCCGATCCATAAACGGGAATGGATATTTCCTTTAACAGATATGAAAGCGCGCCAATATGGTCCTCATGGGCATGGGTAAGGATTACCCCTTTAACTTTTGATTTGTTTTCCCTTATGTATCCCATTTCAGGAATCACAATGTCGACGCCTAACATATGGTCTTCAGGAAACATCAAACCTGCATCAATAATAAAAATTGTTTCTTCATATTCAACGGCCATCATGTTCAGACCGATTTCACCAAACCCGCCAAGGGGTATTATTTTAAGCATTAATTAACATCTCCGGTTTTTTTATAAGAAAGAGCATACTTTTAACAAAGTAACTGATGCTCTTTTTATTTTCGTTGTGAGGCATTGTAACGCAATCCAGCCCGGCCTCATGGCCGTTATATGAAACTTATGCTAAGTTTCTTTAAGAATAAGGGTTGGCTTTGCGCCTTCTGCCCCATATTTGTCAAAATCTTTGATTATCTGAGGTTTATCCGGATTCAGTCTTCGGTTTTGCCCGCAAAAAAGGGGGGCAAAGGAACTGTGCCGGCAGACGTAAAGACTTTTAGATTATTTATTTCAAATAATAATACCAAGTTCATCAAAAATTAGATCTATCTTATCAATAAGCC
>WFQS01000211.1 GCA_015486915.1 Desulfobacteraceae bacterium | reverse complement strand
GCACGATATACGTATATTATTTTCTTCCAGTTCCCTTACAACGCAGCCGTAGAGGATGAATCAGCTTTTAAAATGTAAAATTTTCGATCCTTAGCCCTGCAGTTCAAACTTTATTTTTATCATCCACTATCTGTCCGTCCTTCATGAGGACAAGACGGTCGGCAAAATCCATCACCATATTATCATGGGTGGAAAAAAGAAAAGTAACTTTCTTCAACCTGTTCATTTTTTTCATTATTTCAAGCAGTCCCATACCGGTTTCAGAATCAAGATTTGCCGTTGGTTCGTCGGCGAGAACAAGCATGGGATTTGCCACAATAGCCCTTGCAACGGCTACACGCTGCTGCTGTCCCCCTGACAGTTCTGCAGGGCGGCTGTTATATTTATCCCCAAGTCCTGTATCGTTTAAAATTTGCATTGAGCGTTCATAACGTTCTTCTGCAGGCACCCCCTGGAGCAGCATCACATATTCAACATTTTCAAGGGCAGAAAGGACAGGAATTAGATTATAGGACTGAAACACAAAACCTATGCTGTTAAGTCTTAGTTTTGCAAGCTCTGAATCGCTTAAATTTTCAAAGGACTTTCCTGAGACAATTACACTTCCTGAATCTGCTTTGTCCAATCCGCCTATAATATTGAGAAGGGTTGTCTTACCGGACCCCGACGGCCCTGCAAGCGCCACAAATTCACCCTGTTCAATGGAAAGGCTTACCCCGTTAAGAGCATGAACACAAATTTTACCCTGGTGATAAGTTTTAATTATTTCTCTGCACTCCACACAATTTCTGTGCATCGTATTGATCCTTTTCATGTTGTTCCGGTATATTTTATTTGTAAATATTCGGCCAGCACTTTTATCTTTACCTGTTTTGGCCTGCTCACATAGCAATAGTATGCTTTTACAGTCCCAAACAGGCGAATATGAAGCACTGTCCAAAATTTACATGATAAGGTAGAGTATTTATTTTTATTTGTAAATATTCGTTGTCATTTCCCATATCTCTTTACTCGTGGGAAAGAGCTTCAACAGGCGTAAACCTTGCAGCCTTTACTGCAGGGTACAAACTTACAACAAGGCCTAAACCAATAACGACCACATTTGCCATTATGATATCATTTGGATATAAAACAGGATAAATAATCCTGGAAAGCCCTGCAAATTCAGCACCTGCAGATAGAGAAGTAAGATTTATCCCGGTTATTGAAAGAAAATGGATTGTTAAAAAACCCATGCAGTTACCAATTGCCGTGCCAATTACAAGCAGCATGAAAGATTCCAATAAAACCGACCTTATGATTAACCAGGGTCTCATACCAAGAGCTTTTAAAAGACCGAATTCCTTCATTCTTTCATAAACAGCCATGAGAGTTGTGTTAACAATGCCAAACCCCATGGCAATGAATATAACAAGGAACCATATATACATGAATCCATCGAACATTTTTAAATATGACGTCAGTATGGGAAGCAGCTCCTGCCAGGTATGAATTTCATATGAATCAGGAATGGCCTGCCGTAAATTCCATGCAATTTTTTTATCTCCTTTGTGGTTAGGAAGAATAATTGAAATCTCTGAAGCACCTTTTGCAAGTTTAAGCATATGCCGGGCAGAAGAACTTGTTACAAACACAAAATGTTTCTCAGTTGACTGCATCTCAGCCTTAAATATACCCTTGATTATAAATGCTTTTGAAGCAATGTCATGGTGAATATTCTCTGACATGAGTATGATTTTATGGCCTGTTTTTGTTCCAAATTTTTCAGCCATTGCCCTGCCGATAAGAATTCCATTATTATTACCTGGAACAAGATATCTGCCCTGTACAACTGCACCGGGCCCTATGAAGGATACCCCGGGCTCTTTAACCGGATGAATCCCAACCATTGTAACACCCGTTGAATGGCGTGCATTTGCTGCAATTGCATTTACACGTATCCTGGATGTGTATCTGCTTCCCCGGGGTAAAATTTTATTTATCGTTTTTTCAATTCCTTTTAAGTCAGGCATGAAATATTCGATTGAAGGATCATCCCTGTACCCTTTAGCATGAATCTGGATATCTCCGGTAAGGGTTGAAATACCGTTGTTGATCATACCAACCATCATGCCGCGCATCAGGCCACCGAGAAATATCATGCTCCATATGCCGATAATCATGGCGGTAAGCATTATCATTGTACGCCTTGGATTACGCCATATATTCCTCCATGCAATCTGTATCTGCATAAATAACCTTTAAAAAAAATGATAAATCCTGGATTCCATTGGGCCTCATGGCCGTTATACATATGTCATTGCTTTTACCGGTGTAAGACGTCTTATTTTCATTGCAGGGTAAAATGAAGTAAGAAGTGTAATGAAAAACAAAACACAAGGACCGCTTAATAACGAAATAAAAGACAATCTCGGGTAAAGCTTCCCTGAAATACCGTAATGACGAAGCATTGCCGAAGAGCCACCAAGGTCTATTCCGTGAAACTGGAAAAAAAGGGTGATTATAATTCCCATTACCATACCGCATCCAATTCCCACAACGGTCATAAGAAAAGATTCTGTTAAGACAAGCCTGACAAGCCTTCCCGGCGTTGTTCCAATAGCCATTAACACCCCGAATTCCCTTGTTCTCTCAAAAACAGCCATGAAAAATGTATTAAGAATACTGAAAGCCACAATAACGATCAGCAGAATATAAAAAATAATTCCGCTTATCAGATCCATTTCTATTCCCTGGCGCAGGCCAGGCAGAAGCTGATCCCAGCTTAAAACTGCAAGCCCTTTTATATTGTGGTTTCTGAAAGATTTCATTAATTCACTCTTAATGAGATTTATATGTTTCAAAGAATCGGCAATCATTACAACTTCATGCACAGAATTTCCCATTGAATAAATATTTTGAAAGGTGTTTAGGGGGATATGTATGGTGGATCGGTCGAATTCATCCATACCGGAATTATAAATTCCTTTAACATGCAATACTGCTGCTGCAATGGAACCGTCCTTTCCCTGGCCAAGAACGGTGAGTTCATCACCGATGGATATTTTTAAATTTTTTGCAAGCAGACTTCCCACAATGGCCTGGTTTTTATCATTTTTTTGTAAATAAGAACCAGATCTTATGGATTTTTCAAGTGTTGAAACAAAAGCCTCCCTTAAAGGATCAATTCCAATAACCATGGCTCCATATGTTTTTTTTTCTGAAGATACCATGGAAAAAGCCCTTGCCCTGAATGTGAATGAAACAATATCTTTTAATTTACTGCAAATTTTACCAATAATTTCCGGATCAGGAATCACCAGACGGATGTTCTGTTTGTCATTATACCCCTTTGCCTGTACCTCGAGATGACCACTGTGAATTTTAACCGAGGAATTGATCATGGTCTCATAGCCTCCAAGCTGAAAGGAAAGCATAAAGACAAGCAGAACACATGCAAAACCAATGGCAGAAATCGTAATAAGGGTACGCCGGAAATTACGCCATATATTCCGCCATGCCATTTTAAGATCTATTGGCAATCTATCTTTCACCGTCTTTTCCCTGGATTTTTAAGATTAGACAGGGTAAAAAGTCTTTCCGGCAGATCAGGGACAAATTTAATTTTTTTATAAATCAAAAGGGTGTATTTCCCTTTTGATTCAACTTTCTGCATTTTCCACATTACTGGAAAAAGCCTGTTTCCCATCATCTGTATATCACCCGTTGTCAAAATTTTTACCGGTTTACCGTCCTCATCATAGTACACTTCTTTCAGCAGAATAAAATCCTGCCTTATTTCAAGTTGAAGCTTTCCCCATATAACAGGAGCATCAGATTTTGGAGTTGAGTCAATGGTATATATTTTAAGGGAATTTTCAGTTTCTGTTCTGACAATTCTATGGGTATAATCTTTTAACAAACTATCAGTTTTTGACAGGTCATTATTGGAAAAATCCGATCCCATCCAGGACTGGGACATCATTGAGGGAGGAAGTTTTATGGTCCTGTTTATTTTTGGATTAAATATCCACATGCCGCGGCCTTTTTTAAGGGTTCCGTTTCCGTTGTCCTTAGGCGGGGCCGTAATAAAAAATATGCTGTTTTTATCTCCCCGGGTCCATGCGTTTATGGTCATATGTCTTTCCCACTCCGGCCTGTGAATGATCATTTCAACGGTGGATATGGATGCTGTGCCACGCATATAGTAAAAACTTTTTTTAACAAGAAAATCTCCTGTTACAGGTTTCCTGTATAGCATAGCATCTGGTACAGCAGGTGTTACAGACTGCTGCCCTGCCCTGCAGTTTAACAGCCCTGTCGACAAGAGAAAAACAAGCATAAAACAGGAAATAAACACAAGAAAAATAACAGATATAGTTTTATGCTTTTGTCTTTGCATGGATATTATGGACACCTTAAAATAGTGTTAAAATGAAAACTGCCAATTCTCATGGTTACAGCTTTTTATTACACCTATTGGCTCAGCGCCTCAAACCTCAAATTTATCAGAATCTTTAATTCTTTGGGGCCGTCTGAGAGTCGTAAGGTCTGCCTCATGGCAGTTATAACAGATCCTTAGTTCGTTTTACAGCACAAAAATCACCGCACATAGTACAGACTGACTTCTCATCAGGCTCAGAAGATTTTCTGTAGGCGCGTGCTTTTTCAGGATCAATGGCACAGGCAAACTGGTTTTCCCAGTCCAGTTCTCCCCTTGCCCTGCTCATTTTATGATCTATATTCTCGGCATCTTTTATTCCCTTTGCAATATCCCCTGCATGGGCGGCAATTTTTGAGGCCATTATACCCTCTTTTACATCATTGCTGTCAGGAAGCCTTAAATGTTCTGCAGGTGTAACATAACAGAGAAAATCCGCACCGTGCATTGCAGCAAGTGCTCCCCCGATGGCAGATGTGATATGATCATATCCCGGGGCAATGTCACTTACAAGGGGACCTAAAACGTAAAAAGGTGCGTTATGGCAGAGTTTCTTCTGCAATTTCATGTTCATCTCAATTTCGTGCAAAGGAACATGTCCCGGGCCTTCTATCATCACCTGCACATTTTTCTCCCATGCCCTTTTTGTCAGCTCTCCAAGGGTGATCAACTCCTCGATCTGGGGCGCATCTGTTGAATCTTTAATTGCCCCGGGTCTTAAACCATCTCCAAGGCTTATACATACATCATGTTTTACACATATATCAAGGAGCCTGTCAAAATGCTCATAAAAAGGATTTTCTTTATTTGTTTTTTCCATCCATTCAAACAGAATAGCTCCGCCTCTGCTCACTATGCCGCAAAGTCTCTTATTTGTTTTAAGGCTT
>WFQS01000210.1 GCA_015486915.1 Desulfobacteraceae bacterium | reverse complement strand
GATCTTCAATCCTTAAGATCACGTCAGGCTGTGTTGCAGGATAAGCTTTATACCAGTTGTCAAAATCAAGAAAATTGTCTGCAGCCTGTTCGCCAGTGCCCTGATTTGACCATAACAGGGTTTTTACCGAGGGCATTTTGTTTAAAACATCCTTTACCTGGGGATAAAGGGAATCTTCAACAATAAACACCTTACTTTCAGAATGATTTATGCAATAGGCAATGTCATCGCCCCGGAGGAGGTAATTCACCGCAAGGTAAATGGCCCCGATTTTAGCGCATCCCATCCAGGTGATCACATGGTGATGGGTGTTGTGGGCCAGAATAGCCACCCTGTCATATTTTTTTTCACCAAGATCTGCAAGGGCATTGGCCACCTGGTTGCATTCGTTTTCAAGCCCGGTATAGGTACGTGTAACATCATTGAACACAAGGGCCTTTTTATCCGGAAAGTGGTAGGCTGTCCTGCGGAGCATGTCAGCAATCACCCATCGGTTCACGGAATTGTTACGATCCATTAAAAAATCAATGTTTTCCCTGTTAATGGTGTTGTACCTTTCCTTATCCTCTTTGGAAAGGCTGGATGCCGGGACTGTCATGATAGTACCTCCTTTTTATGAGTATTAATTGTTCTGTGAATGACCTGTATACAGAACTTTTTTTCAGGGTCTCTATTTAACAGTTTCTCTTTTTATCTTTTAAAATTAATATTTATTTCAACTTATAAAATTTTCGATTTTTAATATTTATTTCACCTTAGCACGATGAATAATAAATGCCATGAAAATAAAATATTACAGATTAAATCATTTCAAGGGCGCATGCCATGGAAACGCCGCCGCCTCCACACAGGGTGGCAAGGCCCAGGGATTTTCCCTGATGCTTCATTCCATATATAAGCGTGGTCATTATCCTTGCTCCGGTTGATCCCACGGGATGTCCAAGACCAATGCCAGAACCGTTTACATTGGTAATTTCCCTGTTTATCCCAAGTTCTCTTTCACATCCTATGTACTGGCTTGCAAAGGCTTCATTGAGTTCTATCAATTCAAAATCTTCAAGTTTCATATTGTTGTTTTCAAGAAGATTATTAATTGCAGGTACAGGGGAAAGTCCCATGACAGAGGGGTGGCATGCACCCCGGCCGATCGCCTTTATTTTTGCAAGGGGGGTAAGATTAAGTTCCTTTGCCTTGTCCATCGACATAATAACCATGCCTGTGGAACCATCGTTAATTCCGCTTGAATTTCCTGCTGTTACCTTTCCGGTTTTCGGAATAAAAGCCGGGGGAAGGGCCGCAAGTATTTCCATGGTCATACTTGGCCTGAAATGCTCATCTTTGTCAAAAATAATCGGGGGTTTTCTTCTTTGGGGCACTTCAACGGGTACTATTTCATCTTTGAATTTTCCTTCCACAGTGGCTTTTTCCGCTGCATTGTGACTTCTCAAGGCAACTTCATCCATCTCTTTTCTTGTTATGCCGTAGTGCTGGGCAATAAACTCCGCTGTATGTCCCATGATGTAAGGTTTCCCAACAAACATGCTTAAAGGTTCCTTTGTTGCGTCAACAGGTCCGTCTTCGGGATGGGGAATGATGCGGGAACCGCAGTGAAGTGCATGGATAAGGTTGTCCACAAATTTATGATCCTGGAGCCTGCATCCCCAGCGTGCAGCAGGAACGCTGTATGGCACGCTTGACATATGCTCTGTGCCTCCGGCAAGGATTATGTCTGCCATATTGGCCTGGATCATTGCCATTCCTGAAATAACAGCTTCCATGCCTGAAATACATACACGGTTCACCGTGGCAGCGGTTACGGTTTCCGGAATACCGGCAAGCAGGGCTGCAACCCTTGTGGTGTTAAGGGTGTCAGGGGATTCAACACAGCAGCCGTAACGTACGTCATCTATCATTGCAGGATCAATGCCCGCTCTTTTAACGGCTTCCTTCATGGTTATACTTGCAAGCAGGGCTCCGTTGAGATCCCGCAGGGTTCCTCCAAAAGCTCCAATTGCAGTTCTGCAGGCTGAAACAATAACAACATCTTTCATTTTTATTTTCTCCTTTTTATTTTTTTCTTAAATTTTTTAATATAGCGGTCATGAGACCGACCCAAAGACTATTAGACGGCCTCAAAAAAAATCAAACTCTAATAAATCAAAGTACTTTGAAGGAGTTTCTTATCAAAAAGCATTTAAAACGATTTTTCATTAATATTAACTGCTGCACTCTGTCTCGGGTTAACAGCATCTAATTTGCCCAGTGTCACCGGCAGCATGGTGGTGATGAAAAATTGGGCAGTCATGATTTTTCCATGGTAAAATGCAGCATTTTTATTTTTTTGAATAATTTCATTCAAGGGCCTGTCTCCTGCAATTTTTTTAAGGGCAGGAACGGCTGCAGCTGCCCGCCATAAAAGCATCCAGGCCATAATAATATCTCCTGCTGCATCCATTAAAGGGTGGGCTGCACTGAAGGCGGATTTAAATTGGGAAGATTTAATGGCTTTAACGGTGTCCATGGCAGTATCATGGAATTTTTCTGCTGCTTTTCCAAGTTTTTCACCCATTTCATGAAGATTCATTTCACCTTTATCTGGTTTGTAAAAATCAGAGTATTTTTCTGCCATTTCAACGGTTTTTCTGATTTCAAAAACAAGTGAATCAAGTAATGCCCCGTTTTTTGTGTTGATTTTTCTTCCCAGAAAATCCATGGCCTGGATTCCGTTGGAACCTTCATAAATGGAGCAGATCTTGCAGTCACGTACAAGCTGTTCCATGGGGTATTCCTTTGTGTATCCGTAGCCGCCGAAAATCTGCATTCCGGCAACGCAAACCTCAAAACCTTTTTCACTGCAGTACGCCTTTACAACCGGGGTTAAAATTTCCGTAAGTCCCTTGTAATGCTCTTTTTCTTTTTCTGAATCAGCGCATTTCATTTTGTCAAAGCAAAAGGCCGTAAAAAAAGTCAAACTGCGCATACCTTCCACAAAAGCCTTCATTTTTAACAGCATTCTTCTAACATCGGGATGCCGGATTATGGGTACCTGGGGAGCATCACGTTTACCAAGGTCTTCAATGGCCCTGCCCTGGAGTCTTTTTGACGCATAGTCCAGAGCATACAGGTATGAGCATGAAGCATGAGTAAAAGCCTGGGTACCCACTTCAAGGCGGACTTCATTCATCATGTGAAACATGATGCGCATGCCCTGGTTTTCCTCTCCAAGGAGCAGTCCTCTGCACTTTCCTTTACTGCCAAGGGACATCGAGCATGTGGGGCTTGCATGGATACCCATTTTCTCTTCAACCCCGGTGCATGTCACATCGTTGTGATCTCCAAAACTTCCGTCTTCATTGACCCATATTTTGGGAACAAGGAAAATAGAGATTCCCTTGGTGCCGGCGGGAGCTCCCTTTATTCTGGCAAGTACGGGGTGAATGATGTTCTCTGTCAGGTTCTGTTCACCATTTGTAATAAAAATTTTATTTCCCGTGATTGAATAGGTGCCGTCGTTGTTTTTTTCTGCGCAGGTTGTTAATGCGCCAAGATCCGATCCTGCCCCGGGTTCAGTGAGAAGCATGGTTGATCCCCATTCACAGGTGTACATTTTTTTTAAAAAAAGTTTTTTCTGTTCAGGATTCCCGAAAATATCCACCATTTTTCCTGCACTGTGACCAAGAATGGCATAGGTCATCAAAGTGTAGTTTGCCCCGATCATATACTCCATGGCAGCCTGGGCAATGGTATGGGGAAGGCCCTGTCCGCCGTATTCCACATTTTCAGTGAGAGCGGCCCATTCTCCTTCAACAAGAAGTTTGTGAACGCTTTTGAAACATTCCGGAACCTTTACAGCACCCCTGTCAAATTCAACTCCCTCCCTGTCAGATACCGTATAGGTGGGAAGAATCTCTTTGACAGCGAGATTTCTTGCTTCTTTGATAATCATGTCAGCGGTTTTTTTATCGAGATCTTTAAACGTTTCTGAATTTAAGATGCTCATTGTGTCAAGCTGTTCATACAGGACAAAATCGATATCCCGCCGATCTGAAATTATTTCCGCCATTGCTGTTTCTCCTTTATTTTTTTATACCGTCAAAAATTAACCGGGTAATCTTTTCGGCAGTTTCGTCCGTGGATATTTTGTTATTAAAAATGACCCTGTTAAGACAAGCATGTTCAATGGAACCGAAAATGATAAAGCGGATATAAGAGGGAGGAACATTGTCCGTTATCTCTCCTGCTGCAACTCCCTCTTTTATGATGCCGAGTATCATTCTGCTGAATCTGCGGACCAGCAGATAGGCATCGCTTTTAAAATACGCATCTGAATTTCGCACCTCAAGAAGTATGATCCTGGCAAAAACACGGTGGTTTGCATAGCGGTCAATACTTGCCCAGATAATTTTCCTCAGTTTATTCAAAGCACCTGTTATACCTTTTAAATCCCTTTCAATGAGTTCTAAAAAAAGCTCATAATGTTCCTGTAAGACATGGTGGAGGATATCACGCTTATTATTAAAATATTTATATATCAGCCCATCGGTAACCCCGGCATCCCGGGCTATTTCCGATATGGTTATGGAAGAGAAATTTCTTTCTTCAAGCAGTTTTCTCATGGTGTTTACAATTTTGGCTTTACCAGGCGGAGTTATGGGGTCTTTTCTGTCTCTTATACACATCTCCG
>WFQS01000209.1 GCA_015486915.1 Desulfobacteraceae bacterium | reverse complement strand
GACAACCGTATCCTTGACCCCCTTGTGTTTGATAAACCTGTTTTCGGGATTTTCCTTGTTAACGGTCATTATATCTGCGGAACACATTTAAGGGCCAGCGATATAGCAAGGGGCGGATTAAGGATGATCCGTGTTACAGACTCCAATCATTCATTTGAACTTGATCATGCAGTATCTTTAAACTATGCCCTTGGTGCACGGGCCCAGAGGCTGAAACACAAGGATATATGTGAAAGCGGTTCAAAGGGCGTTGTCGTTCCCCATGCCACATACGGAGGAGGCGCTTACAGTAAGGAAGCCCTGTTTGATTACACCGAAGGCATAATGAACCTCATGCTGTTAGATAATTTCATTGTGGATTACTACGGAAAACCTGAAATGATCTTTTTCGGTCCTGACGAAGGCACGGCTCCTTTAATGGATGCCGTATCATACCGGGCAAGGGATCTCGGATATAAATACTGGAGAACCATTACAACGGGTAAGAGTTTTGGTATTCCCCATGATACCTACGGCCTGCTTGAAAACGGGGATGTTTTCGGCCTGCTTGATGCAGGAGAAAAAGGCACAGATCTCCAGATAAACGGAAAATCCGTTATAACAACAGAGAATATGGATGAAATATACGATGTCATTGGCGGTAAAATAGAAATAAGCGGCATGACCACAACAAGTGTGATGAACTCTTTCAGAACAATGATTGCCCATTACAAAACAAAGGAAGAAGATTTAAATCTTATCATGACAGGGGGACCTGGAGGAGATCTTGGATCAAACCAGATCCAGTGCTATAAAGGAAAAATATGTCTTGTCATTGATGGAGGCTCTGTCCTGTATGATCCTGACGGACTTGATAAAAAGGAATTAATGAAACTGTGTTTCATGCGCCATACATCACCAAGGGCAAATTCTCTGAAATTTCCCGTGGAAAAACTGGGTCCTAATGGTTTTCGTGTCCCAAGGAAAGCAAAAAATATAACCCTTCCCGACGGAACCTATGTGGAAGACGGCGCTATTTTCCACAGGACATTTCTCACCGAGCCTGAAAACCGCAGATTCTTTAAAAATGCAGATATCCAGGCTTTTATTCCCTGTGGCGGAGTTAAAGACACCGTTAACCACTCCAATGTTGATGATTTCCTCAATAATTTCAAGGAACTGAAGTTTATTGAAGAAGGTGCAAACGTATTTTTTGATGATGCTGCAAGAAGGCATATTGCAGTTTCAACTGAAATCAAACAGATCAAGGATTTCACGGCAAATAAGGGCGGAGTATTTTCAAGTTCCACAGCAGAAGTTTTAAGTGCTTTTCTGTTCCAGGATGACTATGATGAAAAGCTCCTTTTGCACACCGATACAAGGTGGGCGCTGATAAAAGATATTATAATGCTTGTGGAAAAATATTCTGCCGATGAAACCGGTATGCTGATTAAGATCCATGAATCAGATACATCTGTTCCGCTGTTTGAGCTTTCTGAAACCACAAGTGAGTATATTTATTCTTTACAGGCAGTTTTTGAAGAGAAGCTTGACGAAATTCTAAATGATGAAGAACTTGTCTGGAAAATCCTGGAACATTATATTCCAAAAACAATAGTTAAGAAACTCGGTAAAAAATCCATAATTGACACATTAAATTCAAAGGAGCTTAATGCCTATCGCAACGCCATTATAACAAAGAAATTATCTTCCATGGCTTTTTATAAATTCGGTCTTCACTGGAACGAATTCCTAAAAGAACTTGATAAGAATTTTTCAGGCGCAGTAAACAAAATTACAGGATAATCTTTCAATTGCCGGCCGGAATAAAAAAATATTTGTTCAGGCCGGCAATTTTTGAAAACATTATTTTAAGCTGAACACTTTTTTCAGCAGAGCGGTTGTCTGCCTGACAGGGTTTTCCCTGATGGCTGCTTCTTCTTTTGCAATATAATGGAAAATTCCGTCCATTCCCCGTTGAACCACATAGTCAGTTAAATCAGCTTTTACATCCGGCACAAATGGTAAAGCTTTATATTTTCCCATCATATTGTCATAGGTTTTAACTGCACCAACCTCTGATAAGCTTTTTTCAACTATAGGTTTCATTTCTTTGTCAAGGGCAGGTGACATTGTTTTCTGGAAATATTTTGTCGCAGAATCCTTTGGCCCGTTGTAAATTTTTTTGACATCTTCAAAACTCATCTCCTTGATCGACTGAAGAAACAGTTTTTTTGCCTTTGGGGTGGCAACTTCGGCAGCACGGTTAAGCTTGAGCTCAAGATCATCTGTCATTTGAGACATCCCGAATTTTGACAGCATGGTTTTTACGGTATTTAATTTTTCCGGAAGTGGTATGTGAATGGCTGGATCTTTATTAAATCCGTTAACCTGGCCGAGTTTACTGACTACATTTTCTGAGCCTATGCTGAGCGCCTCTTTAAAAGCTTTTGCAATTTCATCAATACCGGGTTGAGTCGAGTCTGATACAGCTTTGTTTGATTTTATTGTCTTTAAAACATCAACCCCTTTGTCCCACCATTTAGCCTCTGCATTTTTCCAGATCATTGAAGTTGAAAAAAAGATCAGAGTTAAAATAACAACACCTGTAATTTTTTTGCAGCTTTTCATTTTTCACCTCATTTTTTTTAAAATTGCTGTGTTTTTGTCAGAATTTTTGATTCTTTGAGGCAAATCCGGATAAATCCGGATCAGTCTCTACAGACACTCTTCTATTTGATCAATGAATCTGCTTCTCATGGCGTATTGTCCTTTTCTGTAGCCTGCATGGGAAAGAAAAAGGAACCTTTCCGCCCTTGTCATGGCAACATACATGAGCCGTCTTTCCTCCTGAAGGGCCTTTGTACCTGAATCAAGGGATCTCCAGTGGGGAAAAAGATTTTCTTCACATCCCACTATGAACACAGTTTCAAACTCAAGCCCCTTTGCAGAATGAATGGTTAAAAGGGCAACCCCTGTATCTTTTTTTTCCTCTTCTTCATCCTTATCTTCCCTTATAAGAGCTGCTTCTTCAAGGTATTCAATAATGTCTGTTTTTTCCCCTGCAGTGTGGATAAGTTGCTCTATATTTTCCTTTTTTGATATAAATTCAGCCTCTGTTTTGGTTTTCTTTTTAAGATATTCATAATATCCTGTTTCAGAAACAGCCGTTTCAATGGCACTTCCAGGTGACATATCCTTTATTGTATCCAATACATGAAAAAGACCGGTGAGATTTTCATGTATTTTTTTGGTAAGCATTCTTTCTTTTACCATTTTTCTTGCAGCATTCTGCAGACTCAGGGTTCCGGTTTTCAAGGAGCCTATCTTTTTTATCATTGCAGGACCTATGCCACGTTTTGGAGTATTTATTATTCTCTCAAAGGACACGTTGTCATCTAAAAATACAGAGGCGCTTAAATAGGAGTTAATATCAAGGATTTCCATTCGTTCAAAAAACCCCTGTGCCCCCATTAAAGTGTAGGGGATTTTCCTGAATCTGAATGTTTTTTCAAAGGAAAGGGAACAGAATTTTGTTCTGTAAAGCACGGCCATTTTATCAAGGGGTATGCCATGTCCATTGCTGTAAAGGGTTTTTATTTTTGATGCAACCCAGTTTGCCTCCTGCATTTCATCAAAGAATTCATGG
>WFQS01000208.1 GCA_015486915.1 Desulfobacteraceae bacterium | reverse complement strand
GAGGACTTGGAATACTTTCCCTGCAGGATAATAATTATATATTACGCAAAATTGACTCTCAATTCCAGGGTGCAATACAGTCTGTTTTCGCATACAATAATGAACTTTATATAAGTGTTGTCCAGGGAAACTTTTTTACAGGACAGGGAACAACAAATATACTTGCTGTACCTTTAAAGGAAGTTACCGGGGAATAGCTGATTTGTAAAAAAAATATGGATAACCAGGAAAAAAATTCAGGACACATATACACGGTCTCAGAGCTTAATGGACAGTTGAAAAAACTTCTTGAAGAACAATACCCGTTTATATGGATTACAGGAGAAATTTCAAATTTTTCCCTTCCTGCTTCCGGGCATTCATATTTTTCCCTGAAAGACAATAATTCCCTTATAAACTGCGTAATGTTCAAAAATCAGAGAAGGCGGCTGAAATTTGCTCCTGAAAACGGTATGAAAATCACCGGAATGGGCAGACTTTCCCTTTATGAACCAAGGGGATCATACCAGATCATCCTTGAACATCTTGAGCCTGAAGGTGCAGGTGCACTTCAGATGGCTTTTGAGCAATTAAAAAGAAAACTTTCAAAGGAAGGGCTTTTTGATGAGAGCCTTAAGAAACAAATCCCCTTTCTTCCCTTGAAAATAAGCGTGATAACATCGGGAACCGGAGCTGCCGTCAGAGATGTCATTAATGTCAGTAAAAGAAGGTTTCCCGGCATTTACCTTGAAATTGTTCCTGTAAAGGTCCAGGGCAGTGAAGCTGAACATGAAATTTCCCATGCCATTGCAATGGTGAATTCCATGGGAAGCTCTGATCTTATTATTCTGTGCAGGGGCGGAGGCTCACTTGAAGACCTTGCAGCCTTTAATTCGGAACGAGTTGCAAGGGCTTTATACGACTCTGTTATTCCTGTAATTTCCGCTGTGGGACATGAAACGGATTTCACAATTGCCGATTTTACTGCTGATCTTCGTGCTCCAACGCCATCGGCTGCTGCAGAGCTTGCCGTTCCCGAAGTAAAAGCCCTTAAAAAAAATATCTTTGCCCTTGAGAAGAACATGTTAAGGGGATTTGGGCATTATTTTATACTTTTAAAAAATCAGGTCAATGATCTGGAATCAAGATTGAAAAGTCCTGCAGGAATCGTTGACGATATGCAGTTCAGGCTTGAAGATATTGATACAAGATGCAGAATTTCCATGGAAAAGCTCATTATTCTACATAAAGAAAAACTTGAATGGTTTGATAAATCGTTGTATGCAAATAATCCAGGCAAAAATATTTTAATGCTGAAAAAAAATAGTAATAATCTCATCTCAAGGCTTAAAATAGGTATGACCGGTATTATTAAGCGCTGCAGAGCAGAACATGACAGAATCAATGCAGGGCTTACAGCTCTCAGTCCTGAGGCTGTACTTGAAAGAGGCTATAGCATTACAAGACAATATCCGGAAAAAACCGTCCTCTTAGATTCAAAAATGACTGCAACAGGAAATATGATTGAAGTAATCCTTGCAAAGGGAACTCTTTTGTGTCAGGTGAAGGAGAAAAATGGCAAAGAAAAAAACATTTGAAGAAGCAATGGAACAATTGGAAAACATTGTAAAAGAACTTGAATCAGGCAGACTGCCTCTTGAAAAGGCGATCAAAAAATTTGAGCAGGGTATGAAATATTCTGAAGTCTGCCATGGTATCCTTGATGAAACTGAAAAAAAAATCAATGTAATTTTAAAAGACAATAATGGAAACATCAGAGAAGAACCATTTCAGCTGAATGATGAATAATGATGAATAGAAAAAAGAATGAATTTGATCTCTCCCAGTATTTAAAGGAAAGAAGAGATATCATAAATGAATTTCTAACAAAAATTCTTGTTCAATGCAATATGGAAAAAGAGCTTACAAAGGCTATGAAGCATTCGGTCATGGCAGGGGGAAAAAGGCTTCGGCCTGTTCTTTCCATGGCTGCAGCAGAGGCCTGCAGCGGGGACCCTGCATATGCTCTGCCAGGTGCATGCGCCATTGAAATGATCCACACCTATTCATTAATCCACGATGACCTTCCCGCCATGGATAATGATGATTTAAGAAGGGGCAAACCCACCTGCCACAAACAATTTTCAGAGGCAACAGCTATTCTTGCAGGGGATGGACTTCTAACCCATGGCTTTTTGATTTTATCCAGGCCGGAACTGTTTTTTGAAACATTTCCTGAAAAAAAAGTTCTCCTTGATATTATTGCAATAATTTCAGATGCAGCAGGGGTGAACGGAATGGTTGAAGGCCAGATGATGGATATGCAGTCTGAATTACTGCCTGATAAAAACCTTGAATACCTGAAAACAATGCACCTGATGAAAACGGGGAAAATGATAATGGCAAGTGTTGCCGCAGGAGCAGTGTCCATTGGAGCCGGGGAAAAAGAGCTTGATGCACTTATGACCTATGCTGAAAAAACAGGGCTTGCCTTTCAGGTGACAGATGACATTTTAAATATTGAAGGTGATCCTGAAATTATGGGTAAGGCAAAAGGCTCCGATGCAGTAAACCATAAACTCACTTTTCCTGGTCTTATAGGCCTTGAAGAATCAAAAAAATACGCAAAAAAACTTGTCAACGACGCTGTTAAAGCCCTTGAGATATTTAAAAAGGATGGTATTCCCTTGAAGGCCATCGCACAATACATCTTAAAAAGGCAAAAATAAAGTATTTAAAAAAACTGCGGCGCTGTAACGCAGTTCAGATCGGCCTCATGGCGGTTATAAATAAAATTCCGGGGTAAATATAATTGAATCTGCTTGATAAAATTAAAACCAATAAAGATATAAAAGAGCTTGATAAAAAAGACCTTCCGGTACTTGCCCGGGAAATTCGTGACAGAATTATTTCCGTTGTCTCAAAAAACGGGGGACACCTTGCCTCAAGCCTTGGGGTTGTGGAACTCACCATTGCAATGCACTATGTTTTCAATATTCCCGAAGACACATTAATCTGGGATGTGGGTCATCAGGCATATGCACATAAAATTATCACGGGAAGAAATGACAGATTTGATTCTCTGCGTACTTTCAAAGGTCTGTCTGGCTTTGCAAAAATGAGTGAAAGTCCCTGTGACGGTTTTACAGTTGGACACAGCGGCACGTCAATTTCAGCAGGGCTTGGTATCTCCTGGGCAAAGTATTTAAAAAAAGACAGCTCCAAGGTGATATCCGTAATAGGTGACGGCTCAATGACAGCAGGACTTGCCTTTGAAGGGCTTAACCAGGCAGGGGTTTCAGGCAGGGATCTCATCGTTATTTTAAATGACAATGATATGTCTATTTCACACAACGTAGGGGCGCTTTCATCTTTTTTAAGCAGGACCCTTTCTGCAAAATACCTGCAGAACATGAAAAAAGAGTTTGGTTCTTTTTTAAAATCCCTTCCGGGCATTGGTGATGATATTTATAAATTTGCAAAACGTTCCGAAGATTCATTTAAAACCTTTGTCACTCCCGGTATGCTTTTTGAATCATTGGATTTCGATTATTTCGGGCCGATTAACGGTCACAGATTAGACCACCTGATTGACATAATGGAGAATATTAAAGATCATCATGAACCTGTTCTTCTGCATGTGAGGACCATAAAAGGAAAAGGATACGAGCCTGCAGAAAAAAATCCCGTTTATTTTCACGGCGTGGGTTCTTTTGACATTAATACAGGAAACGGTAATAAAGGCAGCTCCTCCATTCCTTCCTTTACTGAAGTTTTTGGCAAAACTCTTATAAATTTTGCAAAAGAGGATGAAGATATTATCGCCATAACAGCTGCCATGCCTGAAGGAACAGGTTTAACAGAATTTGGCAGGCTTTTCCCGGAACGTTTCTTTGACGTAGGTATAGCTGAGCAGCATGCCGTGACTTTTGCAGCTGCCCTTGCATCAAAGGGGCTGAAACCCGTAGTTGCCATTTATTCGACTTTTCTCCAGAGGGCCTATGATCAAATACTCCATGACGTCAGCATTGAATCCCATCATGTTGTTTTTGCCATTGACCGTGGAGGCATAGTGGGTGAAGACGGGCCCACGCACCATGGTCTTTTTGATTATTCATATCTTCGGAATATACCCAATATGGTTATCATGGCCCCAAAGGATGAAAATGAACTTGCAAGAATGCTGAGAACGGCATTTGACCATGACGGGCCCGTTGCTCTTCGCTACCCAAGGGGTAAAGCACTCGGTGTAAAAATTGAAGAGCCAGTTGTACCCATTGAAATTGGGAAAGGCGAACTTATTTCACAGGGAAACAAGCTATGCATTCTTGCCGTGGGAAAAGTTGTGGCAGAAGCTTTAAAAGCTAAAAAAGAATTAGAGAAATCCGGTATTTCTGCTGCCGTTGTGAATGCAAGATTTGTAAAACCCCTTGATAAGGATCTGATTATTGAAATTGCTGAGAAAACAGGTGCTGTTATCACCGTGGAAGATCATGTACTTGACGGAGGCTTTGGAAGTGCTGTGCTGGAACTGCTTGCAGATAATGACAAATTGAACTGCAGAATAAAACGAATAGGAATTATGGATAAATTTGTGGAACACGGAGCAGCAGAAATTTTAAGAAAAGAGTATCATATTGATTGTTCAGCTATTGTAAGGGCTGCTCTTGAACTGACGCAGAAAAAATAAAAATAATGAATCCATGCAGCCTTTAAAAAAAAATCAAAAAATCAAAAAAAAGAAAGAAAGACTTGATATCCTTGTTGTTCAGAAGGGACTTGCAAAGTCAAGGGAACGGGCAAGGGCCATGATCATGTCAGGCAGAGTGCTTGTAAATAATATTTTAAAGGACAAGGCCGGATCAAAAACAGATAAAGATGCCATAATTACAATAAAGGGTGAGGATATACCCTTTGTGAGCCGTGGGGGGCTCAAACTTGACCATGCAGTAAAAACAATTCCCGTTGATGTAAATAGTTTAACCTGTATGGATATTGGAGCATCAACCGGGGGATTTACCGACTGCCTGCTCAAGCACGGGGCTAAAAAAGTCTATGCAGTTGATGTGGGATATGGTCAATTAGCGTGGAGCTTAAGACAGGATCAAAGAGTTGTGGTGATTGAACGAACAAACATCCGTTATATGGATTTTGATATAATAGGTGAAAAAGTTGATCTTATAACTGTGGATACTTCATTTATTTCTTTAAAGCTCGTTGTGCCTGCAGCTGAAAAATTCATGAAAAAAGGAAGTCTTATCCTTGCTCTGATCAAACCCCAGTTTGAAGCCGGCAGGAACAGAATCGGTAAAGGCGGTGTTGTTCGTGATCCAGTGATAAGGCAGGAGATTGTAAATGAAATTAAAATTTTTTTTAAAACAAAAGGATATGACACGGGCAGAATCATTCCATCACCCGTTGCAGGGCCCAAAGGAAATATTGAATTCATAATATCCTTGCGCTATCAAGGTAATATATGTAACAAGATCTGATGTGATTATATTTTGTTATCGAGCGAGGTGTCGGATTTCAGCCTGCCCGTTTACACCAGGTTCCGAAAATTCTTGTTATTAAATTCAAGACTGGAAAATGCAGACACTATTTATTAATTTTTCTAAAAAGGATCGGAGATGAAATAAGTTGAACAGAAATAGCGCAGAATTCTTACCCCATGTACAAGGCGCATTAAAGGTTGCATACTCAACGTATTCGGCCTTTGATGCAACGAAGTAGATGAGCCGGAAGACAAGCAATTTCGTTCAACTTATAAAATTTTCGATCCTTAGTGCCTAATTTCCCAATTCCTGTTAAAAAAAACAAGAAATCGGGGAGATGCAAATGGGTTGCGGGCATTGCCTGCTTTAGTAACCTTACTTTTTACTCTTATTTTTTCACGGGAGATATGGGGGTAATTTTCTGTACAGGCCCGGGTACTGAATCCATAAAATGTTTTTTTCTTCGAATGCGCTGCATCTGGCAAACTCTGGCATTGAAGAATTTACTTCTTATTTTGATGCGTTGACTTTTGTGAATGCTTTTATTCTTAATCATGTTGAAATTAATATCGGCTTTTAGATTTTTTTTAAGCATGCTGTCAAAAGATTTTAATTTTTTCTTTTTATGGGAAAATCTGCATTCAGTATGCCGGGCATCATGACTTTTCCCCATTCTCCCTTTATAATTTTTGACTTTTGCTTTTGGTTTTTTATTTTGTACGGGTTTTCCCCGTTCGATTTTCTTAAAAATCTCGGAAAAAAAGAATGAAGCCTTTGATACCATGCTCCATTTGCTGGAGAACCCCTTCTGCTTTTCAGGTTTTGTATGTTTTTTGTTTGATTTGCCTGATTTGTTTTTATTATTGTCAGAACCAGCATTAGTACCTGAATCAGCATCAATTTTCTGGTCAGCGGGACTGTACAGGAT
>WFQS01000207.1 GCA_015486915.1 Desulfobacteraceae bacterium | reverse complement strand
GTGCAAAGATCTGTCATATCCTGCCCAAGGGTTTGAACCTCTTTTATTTTGTCTGGCTTATCGAGCATTTTATAGCACAGCTCATCTGAAAAATCAGCTCCTGCAGCGTCAAAAAAATATTTTGCAGTCAGCCTGATACCGTCAAAAAGGTTTTTCCCCTTTGTTGCACCTGCTGACAATAGAACACCTTTTCTGAATCTGTTTCCCGGGTCTTTAAGATTAAACCTGTACAATCTTGACCACAGGGTCTGCGTCCTGTCAATCATGGACTTGATCTGGCTTGAAACCGCATAGAAATATACCGGGGTTGACATGACAATTATGTCTGCTTTTCTGAAAAGAGGAAAAACTTCTTCGGCCATGGCATCTTTAAAAACGCAGAAACCTGTTCTTTCACAGTTTCCGCAGCCGATACATGAATTGCAGTTTATTTTAAGGGCATCAATGGTTTTTGTTTCAAAACCTCTTTTTTCAGCCTGCTTGAGAAAAAGAGAAAGCATGTGTCTTGTATTGCCATTTTTCCTCGGGCTTCCCTGTAATCCAAGTACAAGCATAATTTTATCAATCCTTCATCACGATTTTATTTTATTCCAAGCAGCTCAACATCAAAAATCAATGTTTTTCCAGGTTCAATTACTCTGCCTGCACCATTGTCGCCATAGGCAAGTTTTGAAGGAACAAATAATTTCCATTTTGATCCTACTTTCATAAGCTGCAGCGCTTCTGTCCAGCCTTTTATCACACCATCCACCTTAAATTCCGCAGGTTTTCCTCTTTTATAGGAAGAATCAAATTCCTTTCCATCTATGGTGGTTCCTCTGTAATTGCATTTTACGGTACTTGTGGGAAGAGGAGAAGCACCGGTTCCTTTTTTAATAATTTTATACTGGAGCCCGCTTTTAAGGGTTATTACTCCTTTTTCAGACTTGTTTTTTTTCAGGAATGCAGCACCTTCAGCCTTGTTTTTTTCTGCAAGTGATTTGATTTTTTTCATCTGTTTTTCTCTGACCTGCTGCTGAAACAACATGATGCTTTGTTTCATCTCTTCTTTTGTCAGCAGCATCTTTTGTGTATGGCTGTCTTTAAACCCCTTAAAAAAGGTATCCATATCAATTTTAAAGTCTTTTTGCAGATTTTTGCCAATATTATAACCGAGAGAATAACTTATTTTCTGGTTCTGGTCCGTTATGGCAGGGGCCTTCTGTTTTTTGTCACTGTTTTTTGTTCCTGCAAAAGACTGGGCATTTGAACAAACTATAAAAAGGGAAATACATATTGCAAATACAAGTTTAAAGCGAATCATTCATTCCTCCAAAAAATTTAAAAACTAATTATTATTATAACGGCCATGAGGCCGGGCTGAACGGCGTTACTGCCATGAAGCAGATATAGATTCAGGTTCCAGCGATATTTTTGTCATGTTCCAGTATCTTTTTGTTCTTGAATCCAAGCAGGGCCCTGTAGGGGCCGGGAGTACCCGGTGGTATCAGAGCCACACGGTCATTATCCTCAATAATAGTATCTATTGAAGCCACTTTGCCATTGATAAACACAACTTCAATATCTTCAGGTTTTAAGTTAATTTTTTTAAGCAGGTCGACTGTACGGGTACCTTCATCGACAATCATGGATACATTGGAGTATTCAATGTGGTTCTTTTTCAGTTTTTTCTGTAAAAAAGAAAATGCATTAAATGTAATAACCGGCACAGGCTTTCCTTACATTATTTATAGATCCGGTGCCACAATGTATAGTGAGGACCGGATCAAGGTGTTTTTATTGAATTTTTATCGTTAAAATTATGATGACATGTAAAAAATCAAATTTAGGTATTTGCTCAGCCTTAAACCGTAACACACTGAAATTATTAATCACGGCTTTATTTAGCATTGTCGGCTTTTTACGTGACCATCAAAATATAAAGATTAAAAATTTATGGATTCCTGGAGTTCATCGATTGTGAAATCCCATTGCGTATTATGGGGCGGAACAGGTTCATTGAACATTTCAGGCAGCTGATCATCAAATTTTGTAAAGCCTGCTCTTCTGTTGAACTCTTTTTCATCGTTGAGAATGGATCTGCCAAGTGCCATGACATCATCCGGAGTCAGTGAAAGAGAGTACT
>WFQS01000206.1 GCA_015486915.1 Desulfobacteraceae bacterium | reverse complement strand
GTATTATTTTTATACGGATCTGTCTGTCAGGCAATAGGATTTATTTTTAAACAAGAAAAGCCGCAGGCAGCAAAAGCCTGCGGCTTTTTTGTTTTTTCTGCCCCGGGTTTTTGAATGAGATCTGCAAAAAAAGGAGAAAATCATGAAACAGACCTATGATGTCAATGTAGAATCGTTCACCCCGCTTATTTCACCTGTAAGTATTAAAACTGAACTTCCATTAACCGATGATGCAGTTAAAACTGTGATTGCAGGACGTCGTGATGTTGAAAATATTTTATTAAAAAAGGATCGCCGGCTTCTTGTGATTGCAGGACCATGCTCAATCCATGATCCGGATGCCGCCCTTGAATACGCACATAAAATGGTGGAGTTAAGACAGGAGGTTAAAGAAAAAATTGATCTTATCATGCGGGTGTATTTTGAAAAACCCAGAACAACCATTGGATGGAAAGGGTTGATCAATGATCCCCTGCTCAATGCTTCATACAATATGAATGAGGGTTTAAGGGAGGCAAGATCTCTTTTGATTGACATCAATGGTATGGGCCTTCCCGCTGCCACGGAAATTCTTGATCCCATCATTCCCCAGTATATTGCCGGCCTTTTGACCTGGGTGGCCATTGGTGCAAGAACAACTGAATCCCAGACACATCGTGAAATAGCAAGTGGCCTTTCCATGCCCGTTGGATTCAAAAACAGTACGGACGGAAGTATTGATGCCGCCGTTAATGCCATGATGGCGGCAGGGTCTCCCCAGCATTTTCTCGGGATTGATCCCAAAGGATATACCTCCGTTGTCAGCACAAAGGGTAATCCCTTCGGGCATATCGTTCTGAGGGGTGGACCGCATCCGAATTATGATCCTGTTTCAGTGGGAAAGGTTATAGAAAAGCTTAAAATAAAAAAACTGCTCGAGGCTGTTGTGATAGACTGCTCCCATGACAATTCGGGACAAAAATTTGCAGGTCAGCCCTTTGTATTCAAAAGCGTACTTGATCAGAGGCTTGAGAACAGTTCCGGTATAATAGGGGCAATGCTTGAAAGCAACCTGTTTGAAGGCAGCCAGAAATGCGATGGAGATTTAAAAACGCTTAAATACGGGGTATCCATAACCGATGAATGCATTTCCTGGGAAACCACTATGGATCTCATCCATTACGCGTATGACAGACTGTGATAAAATTAATTTTTAACCCGATACCAGCTTTTTCTCACAACAAAAAAGTTAAATAAACGTATTAAATTTGTAATGAGGCAAATTTTGATGGTCCCGTAAAAAGTCAAAAATGCTAAAACTGTTTTTAATAATTTCAGTGTGTTACAGCGCAAAAAAACAGAAAAATCGGACTTTTTACAGGTTCATCAATTTTCAGTCAAATTTAATTTTGTTTAAGACCAGTCCGGAGGATGGTGCAATTTGTCTGAGGGGTTTACTTCTTTTTCCTTTAAGAGATTCTTTAATATCCTGTAAACCGATCTCTTTTTTTCCAAGGCTTAAAAGCTGGCCCATGATTAAGCGCACCTGATACCGCATGAATCCCTTTGAATGGATATGGTAAACATAAGTTTTTTTCGGAAAGAAACTTGCTGTAAAAATATTATTTTCTTCGATTCTACTGACTGACAGCTCTCTTTTAAAATTTGTTTTTAAACCGGGCTTTGTGCAGTATTGCCTGAAATCATGCTTTCCCTGGAATAATAATGCCCCTTTTTTCATCAGCAGAATATCAAGGTCATCCTGGCATGAACATATCAGCGGCGCACAAAAGGGATGGCATTTTTCTCCGGAAGAAAAAAAGTAATAATATTCTTTGATCCTCGGGGCGTTTATGATGTTAAATTGCCTGTCTTTTTCTTCAATATTTATGATTTTTATGTCATTTGGCAGATTCCGGTTGAAATCCATGAGCAGTTTATCGATGTCTAAAGGTTCATTGACAAAAAGCTCACATGCGGCATGATTGGCAGACACTTTTGCATCGGTTCGGCTGGCACCGAGGATCTTAAAATTGGTATGACCCAAAATAAATTCAGCCGTTTTTTCCATCATGAGCTCAACGGTTTTTAATCCGGGCTGCTTAAGCCAGCCGTGATATCTAAACCCGAGGTATTGAAGATGGATCAGGTAATAAAATTTTTTCATGATTTTGTTCAGGTATTTTTTTTATAACTGCCATGAGGCCATTAGGATCGAAAATTTTATAAGTTGAACGAGATTGCTTGTCTTCCGGCCCATCTACTTCGTTGCATCAAAGGCCGAATACGTTGAGTATGCAACCTTTAATGCGCCTTGTACATGGGCCGGAATTCTGCGCTATTTCTGTTCAACTTATTT
>WFQS01000205.1 GCA_015486915.1 Desulfobacteraceae bacterium | reverse complement strand
ATATAATAGTCAAGATCAAGATCAGGATTCATTCCACCCTGGAGGAGTATCTGGGTCCCACCAAGATCAAGGGTTTCTTGAATTTTTCGTCTTAAACTCTCCCTTGAAATAACATATCCCTTTTTACTTTTCGGAGCTGCAAAAAATGCACAGAACCTGCACCCTGAAACACAGATATTTGTGTAATTGATATTTCTGTCAACAACAAAGGTAACAATTCTATCTGGATGCATTTCAAAACGTATCTTCTCCGCCATTCTGCCAAGGGTTAAAAGATCGGCATTATAATAAAGTACAAGGCCGTCTTCTGTACTTATTCTCTCTTTCCTGTGTATTTTTTCCCATATTTTTTCAATTGTCTGTTGGATTGATCCATCTGATCTGTCAGTTTTTTTCATTGTAAAACGAATCCCTTTCCACAGGAACAAACCCCGCAGAACTTATCATATTCTTTAAGTATTCCCTTTTAAGCCCCTTTGCCGATTTTGCCCCTGCTGTATGGGTAATCCTTTCCTCAATAATTGTACCGTCAAGGTCATCTGCCCCATATGAAAGGGCAACCTGGGCAAGTTTTTCACCGATCATAACCCAGTAGGCTTTTATATGGGGAAAATTATCAAGCATAAGCCTTGAGACTGCAATGTTTTTAAGATCATCAACTGCGGTTGTGGGAGGCAAATGGGATAATTTTGTGTTTTGAGAATGAAACGCAAGGGGAATATAGGCTGAAAAACCATGGGTTTTGTCCTGGAGTTTTCGTAAATTAATAAGATGATCCACCCTTTCCTCAATTGTTTCAATATGGCCATAGAGCATTGTTGCATTGGAGGTAAGGCCTGCCATGTGCACAGCTTCCATAATTTCAAGCCATCGTCTGCTTCCTATTTTTTTGGGAAATAACTTTTTCCTCACCCGCTCGCTCATAACTTCAGCACCGCCTCCGGGCATCATTTCAAGACCTGCATCCATGAGGATTTTAATTGTTTTTTCAATTGAAAACCCTGACAGTTCTGAAAGATAATCTATTTCAACGCAGGTAAAGGCTTTGATAGTGGCCTCAGGACGAATCTTTTTAACAATTTTTAAGAGATCGGTAAAATAATTAAATTTCAGGTCAGGATTTAAACCGCCTACAATATGAAGTTCATTTACAGGTTGATCAATGCGGTCACACAACCATTTTTCAATATCTTCCGCAGACCAGCAATATGCTTTTTCATCATCTTTATCAACGGAAAAAGCACAGAACAAACACCTGTTTTTACAGATATTTGTATAATTTATATGCTGATTATAGACATAAAAGGCTTTATTGCCGTGCAGTTTCCGCCTGACCTTGTCGGCTATCATGCCTAAGCCATTTAAATCATTGGTTTTAAAAAGTAAAATCCCGTCTTCCTTTGAAAGACGGGTTCCGTTTTCGACCTTAAAGTTTATGCTCTCCAGCTTTTTATCAATGAAAGAAATTTCCATTACCGTCTTCTTCTTACCCTCCTTACGACTCTTTTCTTTTTCTTTGGAATTTTTTTCTCTGCTTTTAATGCAAGGTTCTGTGCAGGATCAAGCAGATTCTCCTGCTTATAAGAGCACCCTGCTCTTGGACATTTAAGCCCTTTTTCTCCTGCAGGCAGATCAAATTCAACAAGATATGGATTTTTGCACTGGGGACATGAAAAATGATATGGTTTATCCCAGCTGACAAACCTGCAGTCTTTATCGGAACAGGTGTAATAATCTTTACCGGCAGATGTTTTTTCAGTAATAACCTTTCCCGTCTGGCAGAGGGGACACGGCATTGCAAGTTCTGCCTCAAAAGCTGCTATTCTTGCCTCTATATCATCTGATGGAGAAACTTTTCCTTCAGAATTGTCATCATTCGATTTTATGTCAGAAAAATTTTCACCTCCTGCCTGCTCCATAATGGCCCGCTCTTCTTCCGCTGCCTTAAGCTTTTTTTCCATTGCCTTGAGTTCAGCTGCCATTTTTTCAGCTGCCTTTTCAGCTTCAAGTTTTTTCAGCTCCAGGGCCTTTTTTTCAGCCTCTTCTTCGGCTTTTTTTGCAGCTTTAAGTTCCTCTTCGTGCATTGCAAGTTCTCTTGCCTTTTTTTCGGCCTGTTCTGCTTTTTCTTCAGCCTTTCTTATTCTCTCTTCCATTTCGGCAAGCTCTTTTGCTTTTTGTTTTTCCTCCTTCTGTTTTTTTTCAGCCTCTGCCTGTTCAGCAGCTCGAACAACTTCCTCATCTGTTGGTCCTTTATCAAAAAGACTTTTGACTTTTACATTATCAGAAACGTAACCGCTTCGTGAATAAAAAGAAGGCTTGTTCGATTGTTTTCTAAGCTTTATTCTGGCAATTTTCTTTGCATTGGCTTTCTTGAGTATATTAGAAGTTTTCTTCAATCCGGTGCTTAATTTTTTAACACTGACATCAGATTTAACCTGTTCAGCTTTTTCACTTGTAACAGCAACTCCCCGTGATTTCAGTGTCTCAATAAAACTTGTTTTTGCATATTCAAGTGTTTTCCTGCCTGAAATCACTTCATCATTCATCTGCATAACAAATGCAACAAGATTCATACCGGGCATTCCCGGAAACATGACATCAAGAAAACCCGTTGTTATAAATGCAGAAACTTCCGCCTTTAATTTTCCCTGTGAATCAACGCTTAAAAAACCCATTTCAATCACAGAATCAACTGCCTTTTCAAGTCCTTCATCCTTCTCAAGGCCAATTTCAGCAAGTTCCTCAATAAAAGATTGCTTCGTTAATCTTTCAGGCAGAAAATCCATTGAACCGGAAAGGTCTCTTTCTCTTTCAACGGCAATAACAAGACATGCTATTGTAGCAAGGTTATAGGACAATAAAACCGATTCAGAATCAATTTGAATAAAGGA
Source organism: Desulfobacteraceae bacterium (assembly GCA_015486915.1). Next base: position 370 of record WFQS01000205.1, on the reverse strand, counting down.
AGTTATCTTTTCTGCAAGAATTTCATCAAACTGAGCTCTGACAAAAAACGGATCAATGGTTTTATTATTTGAGGTACTGGACATTAATTATCTCCCTGATTTATATCTGAAATCATATCGGCAATATCAGCCGCCATTTTTGATATATCTTTGTTTTCTGATCTACTTGAATCATCATGTAAAAAATTGCTTTCTGCTTTTTCCTGATCCATTACATCATTGTTATCTACGACTTCAGGCTCTTGAAGATTATCATCCTGAGGGGAAAATAAATCCTGTGACTCATTATCAGACTGGAAATCGAAAGGAACTTCAGATCCAGATTCAATTTCAACTTCAGGATCTGTATCTCCTGAAGTTGAAATTTCAA
>WFQS01000204.1 GCA_015486915.1 Desulfobacteraceae bacterium | reverse complement strand
CTCTTGGTGCACCTTTTATTATTCTCGGAGGTATTTTTTCCGGAATTTTTACAGCAACGGAATCAGCGGCAGTTGCAGTTGTTTATGCACTTTTTACCGGCATGGTTATTTACCGAAAAATACATTTTAAAGATCTCTTTTATCTGTTCACAGATAGTGCTGTCACATCAGCCGTTGTCATGTTTATTATCGCCACTGCATCGGTTTTCAGCTGGATAGCTGCCATTGAAGATATTCCTGCCAGGCTTGCAGGAACCCTGCTCAATTTATCCTCTGATCCGGTTATACTGCTACTCATGATTAATTTTGTCCTGCTAATTGCAGGAACCTTTGTTGAAACCACTGCAGCATTGATCCTGCTTGTTCCAATGATAACGGCAATGGTTCCGTCTCTTGGCATTGATATAATCCAACTCGGGGTGATCGTAGTAACAAATCTTGCAATTGGAATGCTCACCCCGCCAATGGGAATCTGTCTTATTGTATCATGTTCCATTTCAAAAAATAACCTTGCTGAAGTGAGCAGGAAAATTTTACCATTTCTCGGGATATTAATCATTGACCTCCTGATTATTTCCTTTTATTCTCCCTTAACCATGTGGATGGCATCATTAACTGCTGGAGGTTAAAAAACGGTCATAAATTTTTTGCACTTTTTTTACCCATACTTTGATATGGTTTCTTCTCAATATCCTTTAAATAACGGCCATGAGGCTGAGCTGAACTGCACTACGATTCCTCTCAACGAACATAAAAAGAGCATCAGTTACTTTGTCAAAAGTGAGCTCTTTCTTATAAACCGCCATGATGGGGATCTGGATTGGCCCAGATTTACCTCAAAGAATCAAAGATTCTGACAAAAAATGAAAGTTACACGTTGTTTCACAAAGCTTTCTTATAAAAAAAGATAGATAAAAAACATAAATCATGTTATATGGCTGAAATTCAGAAACTGAACATAAATTATTCACATGGAGAGAATAAATGAATATCACCATTATCGGCGCAGGAGCCATGGGAAGTCTTTTCGGGGCCCTTCTTACTGAATCAGGAGAGAAGGTCTGTCTTCTTGATATATGGAAGGAACATGTAAATGCCATAAATAAAAATGGTCTTGGAATTGAACTTGACGGGAAAACCCGTTTTGTTAAAATTAAAGCTGAGTTCAATGAAAAAACGGTGGAAAAATCGGATCTTGTTATAATTTTTGTTAAATCAAACCAGACTCCTGAAGCATCTGAAGCAGCCAATAAATTCATTGGAAATAAAACTCTTGTCCTCACTTTGCAGAACGGAATGGGCAATGCCGATGTGATGACAAAATTCATAGATCCGAAAAAAATTGTTGCGGGAACCACCTCCCACGGCGCTACGGTGATTGGACCCGGTCATATCAGACACGCAGGAAAAGGCCCCACGGTCATCGGTATGTGGTCAGGTGAAAAAAAAGAGGGGCTTGCAGATATTGTGAACACCTTCAATAAGGCCGGTATTGAAACCCAGGCCGTGGAGGATGTTAAACCTGTGGTATGGAAGAAACTTATCATTAATGTTGGTATTAATTCCATTACCGCCCTTACAGGAATAAAAAACGGAGGGATTCTTGATCTTGAATCCACAAAAGCCCTTGTAAAAGAAGCTGTAAAAGAGGCTGTAGCCGTTGCAGCTGCCCAGGGAATAAAACTTCCGGAGGATATGGCAGATCAGGTTTTCAAAGTTGCAAGGGCGACCGGAGCCAACAGGTCGTCCATGGGACAGGATATTGACCATAAACGGCAAACCGAAATTGGTGCAATTAACGGTGCCATTGTCAGCCTTGCTGAACAATCGGGTTTTGTCTCTGTGCCCGTTAATAAGACACTAACTGCTCTTGTTGAAACTTATCAGTCACATTTCCAATAACTGCCATTTCGTCTATTTGGGACTGCAAAAGCATACTGATGCTATTGTGAAGGCCAGAATGAGCGAAAACTGAATGCTGACCGAATATTTACGTTCGGTAAGCTGGCAGTAAATAAAACAATAAAACAGGAGGAATTTAAATGGGTGGTAAAAAAATAACAATTAATGATATTAAACAGGCTAAAAAAGATCATCGCAAGCTTACCATGGTGACTGCCTATGATTACCCCTTTGGATTAATGGCCGATGAAGCGGGGATTGACATAGTTCTTGTGGGGGACTCACTCGGTATGGTGGTCATGGGACTTGACGGCACCGTTGCCGTTACCATGGAAAATATGATCCATCACATCAAAGCCGTTGTCAGGGGCTGCAAAAATGCCCTTGTCGTGGGCGACATGCCTTTTATGAGTTATAACACCTCAATACGGGATGCCATTATAAACAGTGGCAGAATGCTTAAAGAGGGAGGATGTGATGTAATTAAACTTGAAGGCGGGACTGACTTTGCTCCAACCATTGAAGCAATTGTAAAGGCAGGCATTCCCGTACAGGGACACATTGGACTGACCCCGCAGACGGCAAGCGCCCTTGGAGGTTTTAAAATGCAGGGAAAAGATGCTGCGGCTGCCAAAAAAATTGTTGATGATGCAAAGGCAATTGAAGATGCAGGTGTTTTTTCCATAATTCTTGAGGCTGTTCCGGCACCCCTTGGAAAAATAATTGCCGAAACTGTGCAGGTGCCTGTTATAGGAATAGGAGCAGGCAGCGATGTTGACGGTCAGGTGCTTGTAACCCATGATATGATAGGTCTGTTTGATAAATTTGTACCAAAATTTGTAAAACAGTACACAAAGATAAGACCCGTAATTATTGATGCTTTAAAAGAATACAAAAAAGATGTTATTGATACGGGCTTTCCCGCTGCCGAGCATTCTTTTTCAATGTCAGATGAAGCACTTGAACAATTGAAAAAAATGCTTTAACGGCAACAAAACAGATAAGGGAATCAAGGCTTATAAAAAGTCTTAATTCCCTTTTAAATTCTAAATCTAAAATTATATATCAGTTAAAACTGACACATAAATCAGTGAGCAACAACGAGTTTTGCAAATTCTGCAGCCTGGGGATGTGCATAGATAAGAATCAGTGCAACAACAAGTGCATAAATACAGAGAGACTCGATCATGGCAAGACCAATGAGCAGTGTCACTGTAACTTTACCGGATGATTCAGGGTTCCTTGCAATACCCTCTACAGCACCTTTAACACCAAAACCCTGACCAATACCGCAACCAAATGCTGCCACACCAATGGCAATACCGGCTGCCCATACACACGCGGTAAAAAAATCCATTTTTTTCTCCTTTTACCTTTAGATAAATTAATATGATTTCTGCGGCTTCTTCCGTTCCCGCAAAAACTTTTGTTCAAGCTGCCGGTACATCACCGCCAGCATTTATTTAATTTTAGTGAGCTTCTTCTATGGCCCCTGCAAAATACATTACAGAAAGCAGATAAAAAACAAATGCCTGAACAAGGGCTACAAATATACCAAGGGCCATTATGGGAAGAGGTGCGAGAAATGCACCTGCAAGTGCGAGAAGTATTCCCGTAACAAGTTCATGACCCATCATGTTTCCAAAAAGACGGAAAGAGAGGGACAATATTCTTGCAGCATGCCCGATAAGCTCAATTGGCAGTATAAGAGGAACCATCCACCATACAGGTCCT
>WFQS01000203.1 GCA_015486915.1 Desulfobacteraceae bacterium | reverse complement strand
TGGCAGTTATATGAAACAGTTTAAAATCAATGATTAACCGATCTCATTGGAACATTCTTACATGAACTGTTCTCTTCAGAGCATATTTTTATCAAACCGGGCATAACGGTATTTCTGCCGTTTAATTTTGCCTTGTACATCATGGCATCAGCGTCCTCAATAAGTGTTGCTGCATCGGCATGGCCTGAAAGTGATGCAACACCAAAACTTGCAGTTACACGAATATTTCCCTGGGAGGTAGCAATGGATTGTTTTGAAATCATACGCCTGATTCTGTCGGAAAGCTCCATTGCCTCGCGTTTCCCTGTGCCTGGAAGGATTGCAAAAAATTCTTCCCCACCGTATCTTGCAAGGACATCATCCGCCCTCATATTATCACGGGCCAGGGCTGAGACTGCTTTTAGAACTTCATCCCCTGCCTGATGTCCATAAGTATCATTAACTTTTTTAAAATGATCGATATCAAACATAAAAACAGATAATTGTGTCCTGTGCCTGGCTGCCCTTGCAATATTTCGATTTATCTGGGTTTCAAACTCTCTTCTGTTATAGCACCGGGTTAAAGGATCAAGCCTTGCTGCATCATCTAATTTTGCAATTTTCATCTGTCTTGAAAGCGCCACCCCTGTACTTTTCAGAATTACATTCACTATATCATCATGATAATTCAGCATGTTACGGCCGGGAACCATGTAAACTTTTACCATGCAGTCTTCTTCCATCAAATCATAGGATACAAGATTTTTCATGCTGAACTTTTTTTCCTGTTCATCTTTATCAAAACTATGGTTGATATAATTAATGTTTTTTTTATTTTTTATTGAAAAATCACCCATGATTATTGTTTCAAGGGAAGATTTGTACATTCTCGGATCCAGCCATACATCTATCTCTTTTTCATTTTTAATAACAACGGCAAAAAGCCTGTAATTAACAATGTCTTTCAAACAGAGAGATGCCTCATTTATTATTTCATCTGATTTTTTTTTCTGATTCAATTCAACAATATATTTTATCAGTCTTTTATTATTGTCATCAGCCTGTTTTGCTGAAATATTGAAAAGCATTGAGAAAATTCCTGAAAATTTCCTTGATATTCTATTTAATGCAAATTTCATGTTTAACTCCTTTTAAAACTCTTGTCTTTTCAAATCTTTTCTATTTAGAAAGTCTTTATGAAAATTTTATTTAAATATAGCTTTATGCAATCATAGTGCCACATAATAGAATAAAGCATAATTACTTGAAAATTAAGATAGTTATACATATTGGTCAATTTTTATTACTTGTGCAGTATGGTAAAATTTGCCGGAAACATCGTTATTTTTAAAACTGTAACGTTAGATTTTTGACGGGCTTATAAAATTTTAGAGTGTTTTACATCATTTTTAAGACACACTTTTTTTATACCGGAAACTGTAAATCCTGTGCACTGAGGGAACTATGAATTCTTTTTGCAGTTGTTAAAAATATCTGCGTTTATCTGTGCAAATCTGCGGCTGAATAATTACGGAACATTATTTAAAGAATTTCTGAAATCATTGAAATTTATTTTAAAACCGTATATATTCACTGCAAAAATCATCATATGCATATCATGAGCATGAGCCTGTTTATTTTTATTAAATCCGAACATTGAGAAATTATCCGGAGGAGTTAATTGAATATTATAATACTTGCAACCCGCAACAAAAATAAAACAAGGGAAATAAAACAGCTTCTGAAAATGAAGGATGTTGTAATAAAAGATCTTGATGATTTTGGCCCCATCCCTGAAATTGAAGAAGACGGTACAAGTTTTGATGAAAATGCCTATAAAAAAGCCAGCTTTGTTTCAAGAATCCTGGGATATCCTGCAATGGCAGATGATTCAGGACTTGTTGTTGAAGCGCTGAACGGAGAACCCGGAATCTACTCGGCAAGATATGCAGGGGAAAATGCAACGGATAAAGAAAATTGTGAAAAATTAATAAAAAAGCTAAAAGGCAAAAAAAACCGCAAAGCTGCCTTTGAATGTGTAATTTCCATTGCAGTTCCAACAGGAGCAGCCTTAACCTACGAAGGAAGATGCGAAGGCGTGATCCTTGAAGAACCCGCCGGAGAAAACGGATTCGGGTATGACCCTTTTTTTTATTATCCAGAGTTTAAAAAAACTTTTGCCGAGGTGTCAATGGAGGAAAAAAGCATGGTCAGCCACAGGGGAAAGGCATTGATTGAAATCAGGAATGAATTTGATAAAATTCTGCAGTGGATTGACCAGAACATGCCCATATTTGAAAAAGCAGAGTGTAAATTATAAATATTTTTAAAGGAGTCTGAAAAATATGAATATTTTTGAACTTGTAAAAGCAAATAGAAGCTGCAGAAGATTTGACCAGTTCAGTGATCATAAAATTGACAATGATACTTTAAAAAAACTTGTTGATCTTGGAAGATGCTCTGCATCGGCTGCCAATTTTCAACCACTGAAATACATGATCTCAACCGACGGGGAAAAAAATGAGGAAATATTTTCCTGCCTTGCCTGGGCAGCATATCTTAAGGACTGGGATGGTCCTGAAGAAGGAGAAAAACCTTCTGCCTACATTGTTATCATGGGCGACAATACAATCACAAAGAATTTCAGGTGCGATCACGGAATAGCAGCCCAGTCCATTCTGCTTGGTGCAAGGGAAATGGGTTTTGCAGGATGCATGCTTGCCGCCATCAATCACAAAAAACTGAGAAACTTTTTAAACATTGAAAGTCACCTTGAGATTCTTCTTGTCATTGCGCTTGGAACTCCAAAAGAAGAGGTAAGACTTGAAGACCTTAAACCCGGTGGTAATATCAAATACTGGCGTGATGAAAAAAATATCCACCATGTTCCAAAAAGGGGTCTTGGGGAAATTATACTGGCATCATGGTAACACACAAAGTGATACGCAAAAAAAAACAGAGACACCGGGTAATATGAATTGAAAATTTTTCTCATTAATCCTGCATGTCTTGATAAAAGAGTTGTGGAAGATGATGCAGTTTCCATTCCCATGGGACTTTTTTACATTGGAGCTGTTGCCATTGAAAGAGGCTTTGATGTAAAAATCATCAATCTTGCAGGTGACAATCCTGCAGGTGACAAAACCCCTTTTGATTATCTAAAGAACCTTATAATAAAAGAAAAACCGGATATCCTTGGCTTTTCTGTTTTAAGTGCCACACGATTTTCCGCAATGGAAGCTGCAGAAGCCGCAAAAAAAATCGATCCTGATATCAAAACTATTTTTGGGGGACCTGAGGCAACCTTTCTTGTCAAACACCTGTTTGAAGCCTGCCCTGCCCTTGATTATATCATTAAAGGAGAGGGGGAAATAAGCTTTCTAAAACTTGCCGACCATATCAATGCAACAAAATACTCCTTAAATTTAAATCCTAAAGTAAAACCCCTGCAGCATGATAAAAAGATATCAGGTTATAAATCCGGTTTTAATGATAAAATTATTTATCCCGACCACATAAAAGGACTTGCCTATAGAAAAGACGGAAAAATTATTGAAACAGAAAATGAAAAACAGATCGAAAATCTTGATCTGCTTCCCAATCCCGGGAAATACTTTGATTTTAATCATATTTCCCTTTCACGGGGGTGTCCCGGGAACTGCAGGTTCTGCGGTTCTCCTGCATTCTGGGGAAGATCAAAGGTAAGATTTCATTCTCCAAAGTGGTTTGTCGATGAAATTGAATCTCTTGTAAAAAAAGGGATCACACATTTTTTTGTGTCCGATGACACCTTTACAATGGATAAAAAAAGGGTGATTGAGGTGTGCAAAACGATTATTTCACGCAGACTTGAAATAACATGGGTTGCCATTTCAAGGGTTGATTTCATTGATGAAAAGATCCTTTTTTACATGAGAAAAGCAGGCTGCACCCAGATCAGCTTTGGCGTTGAATCAGGCTCTGCTGCAATAAGAAAAACCCTTGGAAAACCTGTTAAAAAAGAAAGAATCATAAGAACTTTCCGCATGACCGCATCCCATGGAATTCTTCCAAGGGCGTATTTCATTTACGGCTCCCCGGGAGAAAATGACAAAACAATACAAAAAAGTATTGACCTGATACTTGAAATAAAACCCTTAAGCGTTATTTTCTATATCCTTGTTGTATTTCCGGGAACAGCTTTATACCAGGATTTATGTTCAAAAAAAGTTCTCACAGATGATGTATGGAAAGAAAAAATAGAAGATATCCCATGGTTTGAACTTGATCCCAACCTTGATTTTAACATGGTGAAAACCTTCGGAAAAAAATTAAGACATTGCTTTTTTAACAATCTCAACAGATTTGCCCTGGATATTGAGCTTGTGGATAATAAAGAACTCTATAAAAGCCATGCGGATTTTTTATCAAGGCTTGGAATGACATTCAGCCACGGGGATTTTGCAGGAAATAAACTGATAAAGGACAAAGATGCAACGGCTGAAAAATTGTACTTCAGGGCATTGTCATACTATCCTGATTTCAGGGCATATCTTGGCCTTGGCATGATGTTTCAAAAAAAAAGAGATTTTAAAAAAGCCATGGACATACTTGAAAAAGGCTTAAATCATTTTCCTGATATAAAAGGACTGAACCTGTGCATGGCAATTTGCCTGATGAATACCGGAAATTTCAGCAGGGCAGTAGAATATCTTGAAAATTTTAAAAACGATCCCGATGTTTTACCCTATATCAAAGCCTGCCGTGAAAATATGGATAAAACATGAATAAAAACCAATACTGTATTGAACCCAGAAAATTAATAACCCCAACAAACTAACATTAAATACTTCCGGAGGAATATCACGGAAAACGGCATTTCCATATTAAAAGAAATTTTCAGCAGGAAAATGATTGTTTCCGCTGTCATGGGTTTTTCATGCGGCCTGCCACTTCTGCTCACCATCTCAGTATTACAGGCGTGGATGAAAAAACAGGGTGTTGATCTGACCGTGATTGGAATATTCTCACTTGTGGGGCTTCCATATACTTTAAAATTTCTATGGGCCCCGGTTTTTGACAGGTT
>WFQS01000202.1 GCA_015486915.1 Desulfobacteraceae bacterium | reverse complement strand
CTGCATTTGCCATGGAAAGTACGCCAGGCCTGTCATGCTTGAGATCCTTTTTGAATTCATCTTCAAATTCATATCCAGGGCCGCCCATACCGTTGCCAAAGGGGCACCCACCCTGTATCATGAAATTTTCAATTACCCTGTGGAATTTAAGTCCGTTGTAGTATCCTCTTTGTGCAAGATTTACAAAATTGCCACAGGTAACTGGTGTTTGATCTGAGAATAAATTAATATTGATTGTACCTTTGCTTGTTTCCATAACTGCCAGTAAATTTGCCATTATATCTCCTTGGATATCATTTTTGTAAGAAACTCCTGTAAAGATTTTTAAAAATAAGAGTTGGCTTCGCGCCTTCGGCCCAATATTGGTTGTGAGGCCGTCTGAGGGTCTTCAGATCTGCCTAATGGCAGTTATAAAAAAGCTGAAAGCTCAGCGCCTCCATAAAAATTGCCATGGGGAGGATCTGATTTTTACTCCAGGCCCGTCACTCAACAAATCATGAAACAGGTGAAAAAAATTGACGTACTGTTTCATATGAATAAATTGCAGAAAACTACCATATTGAATTCAGAAGTGCAAGTGTTGGGAAATTATAACGAATGAATTTAACCTGCGATAGCCCGGTTATGAGCTGGCTTACAATGGCAGACAACAGGCAAATATGCCCGGAAGAAGTTAGTTATGTTTAACGGTCTTTTCCAAATATGTTTTCATAAAGGTCTTCCCCGTAACTTGTCTGTATGGGTTCTGCCTCAATTAACTTAAAGGTTCTTTTTCCGTCGGCTTTTCTTTGAGCCCTCAGAAACAGGACATTTTTCATTTTTTTATCGTAAAAACTCCGCGGGAATTCATATAAATGGGTAACAAAAAAGCAAACTATCTTTTTCTCCATCAGGGCGCGTGTAATCTGGCAGGCAATCTCCGAGCCTTCCCTTTCGTTTGTGGCGGAAAACGATTCGTTAAACAGGATTATGGAGCCGGGCCTTATACTGCCTGCTATGTCGTTCATTCTGAAGAGTTCTTCATCGAGTTTCCCGCTTTGCATTTTTGAGTCCTCTTCTTTTCTGTAGTGAGTGAAAATACCGTTACATATATTGGCACAAAATGAATCCGCCGGGGTAAACATGCCGCTTTGCATCATCATCTGAGCAAGGCCTGCACTCCGCAAAAAGGTGGATTTCCCGCCTTGATTGGCGCCTGTGATAATCACAAGATCCTTGTCCGATGCGTTTATATCGTTTCCCGTTATCCTGTGCTTTACGGTAAGTGCAAGACAGACATCGTATAATCCCCTGCAGGAGTACTCCCGCCGGTCACAGGGCAGCGGCATTGGAAAGGATATAGGTTCTCCAATTTCGGCAAGCTGTTCATGTAAATTCATGCAGCCTATATAAAATGCAAGTTCGAACCGCAGAACTTTAAAGAAATTATCAATATGATCGGCGGACTGTGCAAGGGCGTTTGCCACACGATTTATCCCAACATTTTTTAAATCCCAAAGTGCTCTTGAGCCTGCTTCATCACGCGGATGGATACTGAATGACCAGGATTTGGGTTTTTTTGTTACTATCCGTTCAAACCAGTTGAGTTTTTTTTGATCTGGTTTGCGGAGTATATAATTTTCTCCTTCATTACCCTTACCCAGTTCAGCGCTCATGTGAACACCATCCCGGAATTTCAGCTCCTTTAAATGGTTTTCCATGATTAAAAAATAATCATCATCAAGCTCTTTTTGTATCATGGTGTAAAACCTTGAAAATCCCTCGGATTCAAATTTGTATGCATGATTATCCGCGATGTATTTCAGTTTCTTCAGCAGTTCTGTAAACATCTGCATCATTGATCTTGACCCCGACAGTATGGAGCTTGGATAATCGCTGAAAATGCCGTACCAATGTCTTTTTCTGTTTTCAATGGATTCTATTGGTATCTGGTAAAGGTCCCTTACAATGGAGGGGTTTTTAAGACAGTCCTTTAAAATATTCTGCCGGTACTCAATGGTATCAATATCATTATTCATACCGCTCAATACTGTCAACCTTGTCACCTCAAATATGAAATTGTCTCCAAGAGCCATTGCATCAAAAAGTGTTTCCAATTCAAGGTCCTTTGTCAGCATCTGCCCGTTGGCAGGTAATCTGCCCTTTTGATCAACGTCATGATCCCGATACATGAGAAAGGTCTTCAAGGTTTTATACGCTCCTTTAACCGGGTGTAAGTGACCTGGTATTTTTCGGCAATGGTAATTGCATATGCAAGTCCGTCGGCAGGTTTTCTTAGAATTTTAAATGTCCGGACAGCAGGGTTTTCAGGAACAACCGTACTCACCATGCTGACAGTTTTTTCGTTAAAACATGCCAGTTCATCAATAAAAGTAACCCAGACGCACAACGCATCGAGTTCTGTTATTGTTTCCATAACTTTTCTGCTTAGGAAAATTGCATCCTGCAGTGAGGTTGAAGTAAAAATTTCATTCATGAGAATGATACTTTCCGGTGTGGCCTTTTTAAGAATGGAGTGTATTCGTATCAGGTCATCCTGAAGTTTTCCCCGTAGATTTCTGATATTTTCTTCTCTTTCAAAATGTGTAAATATCGAACTGAACAAAAACAATTGCGCTTTTATGCCCGGAACAGGCAGGCCAAGGCAGGCAAGATAGTGCAACTGGCCGAAAGTACGGGCAAAAGTTGTTTTTCCTCCCTGATTGGGGCCGGATACTATGAGAATACGTTCTTTATCTTTCAGGTAAAAATCATTGCATACAACCATTTTTTTTTCTGATAAAAGTTTTTTGGCCAGAGCTAGGTCGAATCCTTCATAATCATGTATTTTTTTATTTGTGCTGTTTATCGCAGGGTAGCAGAATTTTAATCCGGATTGTCTTAGTCCTGATATATAGTCGATATATGATAGGTAAAATTGAATCTCACGGTCAAAACGATTTATGGTATTATCAAAAAATTTTTTGTTGTTTCTGCAATAATTGTCAAGGCAAAGGAATACGTCAGGGTACAATTTTACTACAATTTCCAGTATTTTTTCTTCGACGTGGTTCATCCCCGATGCAATGGAAATATCGGAAAGATGACTTTTCACAGCTCCCTGTTTAAACTTTTTAAATGTTTTTTCAACTTCGATACTATAATCGGTTTCCTGCTGGTATCTGCAGACCGTAACTCTGCTTCCCTTTATTATCACACAATATTTTACATCGGACAGGTCATGTTTGAGTTTTTGTGTTTCAAAAACAAGAGTGGTGAAATTTTCAGAATCAACATAGCTGTTTATATAATTTCGAAAAGCTATAAGACCGGTTGATTTCAGAACTATCCCGGACATATCGCGGGACAGGCATTTAACGGCATCGCAATAAACAATCACCGATTCAAGAAACCAGCCTTGCTTATGAAATCTGGAGGACAATTTTTCAATCAGGGAAAGATAGCGCCGCATAAGTATCATTTTCCGGGAAAAAGAGTTTACGGCTTTTTTCAGTTCTTTGTTTTCAAGGTCCCGTGCAGTTTCCTGCCTGTATAAAATGGCATCAACATTGTTCAATGGGGTGTAGAAAAACGGTTTTAAATTATATCTCTTTCTGCCGCGGGTTACGGCATGAACAATCTGATCAAGATTCAGATCAGTAAAAAATTCCGGCATATTAAGTGACTCTGATTTAACCTGATCGTCATTTTCCTTAAAAAGTATGCTTTTAAAACCCATGTGAAATCACCTTTTATCCGCTATCACCAATGCCGTAATTATGTAAAAAATATTCTATCCGGATACCATTTTCGCGGCACCATTCGAGCAAAATGGTTTAGTGCCTTACTCCTCAATTCCTGTTAAAAAAAACAAAAAATTGAGGAGTGGCAAAATCAGGCCTTTAATGCTATAAGGCCTTTAATGCTCTATTGTTTTTTCAGGTATGTCCTCAAATTGAGCAGAAAATGCATAATGCAATGGCTCCCTAACCCCTTGGCCAATACATGATAATAGCCACACCAATCAAAGCCACCAGTCCACCGATCACGTCGAATCTATCCGGTGCTATCTTATCGACCTGCCAACCCCAGAGAATTGACATAACAATAAATATTCCTCCATATGCTGCATAAACTCTACCGAAA
>WFQS01000201.1 GCA_015486915.1 Desulfobacteraceae bacterium | reverse complement strand
TTACCGGCTACAGCCGTGATATCTGGGGCAAAAGTATCTGGGGAATTAAAAAGCATTCCTGGGATCGCATGAAAATGGATGATTGTGCTCAATGTCATGAAAAAGAAACAGGAGAGAAGGGCTCATGTTTTCAGTGTCATAAATAGCTCATAAATGAAAATAGCTGATTTTACGAAAAAATCTGTTGATTTTCAAACAATAGACATTGAACAAAACAAACGCTCTTGTGTTACAGGCTTTGATAACACGATAGAATGCTTTAAACTATATTGAGGTAAACAACCTATGAAAGTAGATAGAAGAAGCTTTTTAGGACTTGGACTTGGCGCGGTGGCAGGCGTGACAGTCTCTCCATTGCCATGGAAACTGATGGATGATTCTTCCATCTGGACACAGAACTGGCCGTGGACTCCTGTTCCACCCGATGGCGAAGTAACTTACGATAATACTGTGTGTACTCTTTGTCCCGGACACTGCGGGATCAGTGTCAGAAAAATAAACGGTCGTCCTGTTAAAATCGAAGGAAGAAAAGGTTATCCGATCAATGATGGGGGCGTGTGCCTCCACGGACTTTCTTCCCTTCAATACCTTTACGATCCTGCAAGGGTGAAGCAGCCTTTGATAAAAAAAGGTAAAGTGTGGGAAAAAATTTCCTGGAAAGATGCAATAACCCTTGTTACGGGAAAACTTGCAGAATTAAGGAAAAAACAAAGTCCGGACAGGCTTGCCTGCATCACCGACACTGACAAAGGCACTATTTCAGGGCTTTTTGAGCGTTTTTTAAAGGCCTTTGGATCAAATAATTTTTATACCATGGCTTCAATGGATAAAACCTGGGAAAAGACTTTTAAAATGATGCACCATTCCGGTTCATCTCCGGGGTTTGATTTGAAAAACTCAGATTTTATTTTAAGTTTTGGATGTGGGTTCATTGAAGGATGGGGATCTCCGGTCCATAATTTTAAGATAAACAGCGCCTGGAAAGAAAACAAAGCAAAATTTGTTCAGATCGAACCGCGTCTTTCACACACCGCTGCCAAGGCGGATATGTGGATTCCTGTAAAACCCGGGACGGATGCTGATCTTGCCCTTGGCATGTGCTGTGAAATTATTTCAAAAAACCTTTATGATACTTCATATCTATCAGGTTTTACAAAAGGATTTAATGATTTTTCCAATATGGTGAAGAAAAATTATACCCCTGAGAAGGTTTCAAAAACAACCGGTGTTTCTGCTGCAAAAATAAAAGAGCTTGCATTAAAATTTGCAAAGGCAAAAACTCCTGTTGCAATTGCAGGAAAGGGCAGGGGATATAAAGCCGGCAGCATGAAAGAATTTACTGCAGTGCATGCACTTAACTGTCTTGCAGGCAATATTAATAAAAAAGGCGGTGTCTGGACAATGCCTTTTATGGAATACGGTAACTGGCCTGCAATCAATATGGATTCCGTTGCATCGGCAGGAGTTTCAAAGCCTGTGATCGGCGAGGCAGGTTCCGTTGCTGCCCTTTTTGAAAAGGTTAACGCATCAAAAAAATCACCAGTTGATCTTTTGTTTGTTTATCAGTCCAATCCATGCTTTACAATGCACGATGTAAAGGCCGTTGAAAAAGCAGTTGAGAAAATTCCTTTTATTGTGAGCTTTTCTTCTGTGATGGATGAAACAGCTGAAAAAGCTGATATAATTCTTCCAAGTCATATGTTTCTTGAAAGATATGAAGATGTTCCCGGAGCTTTCGGGCTTGTGGAAGAAGTTACAGGGCTTTGTGTACCTGTTGCAAAACCAGTATTTAATACAAAAAATCCCGGTGATTCCATTTTAATGATTGCAAAGGCCCTTAAAGGGTCTGTTGCTTCAAGTTTTCCATGGGAAAATTACCAGGCGTGCCTTGAAAAAATTACCGGTGATATCTGGGATAAGCTCTCCGGGGATGGTTATGTAAAAAAGGATGCCAATCTTCCATATATGAGACCCAATGCTGATTTTTCATTTTCTGCGCAAAATACGGAATCGGTGAAAATGGAGGGCAGTGAAGGTTCATTTCCTTTAATTCTTGTTCCCGTTGATAATATGAGGCTCTTCAGCGGTGCTTTTGCATCTTCTCCCTTTGCCGTAAAGACGGTATCGGATACGATCATTAAAAAACGCGATATCCTCGTGGAATTAAATCCGGTTACGGCAAAAAAAATCGGACTTTCCCACGGTGATTATGCAATGATCGCAACGCCAAAGGGAACTGCAAAGGTTAAGGTACATATTTTTGAAGGCATCATGCCGGGAGTTGTAGGCATGGATGAAGGACTTGGCCACACAGCTGAAAACATTTTTATAAAGGATAAGGGTGTAAATGTTAACGCGCTTGTGGGGCCGGTAATTGATACCGGTTCAGGACTGGATGCTGCCTGGGGAATCAGGGCAAAGCTTTCAAAAGTATAAAACAAAGTGGATAATTTTTGAGAAGAGGTTCTGATGACAAAAGAACAAAATAAAAGGAAAAAGCATGTTTTCGGGATGGTTATCGATCTGGACAAATGCACCGGATGCGGTTCCTGCATGGTTGCATGCATGTCTGAAAATAATGTTCCCTTTAGAGAAGATGAAAGCGATAAAAAAAGGAGTATCACATGGATGAGGGTTTACAAACTGACCAACGGCAAATCCTTTCCTGATACTGAAATATGTTATCTGCCAAGGCCCTGTATGCACTGCGGCGGCCACGGCGACCACGGTCATTCTCCCTGTGTTTCCGTATGCCCTGCAAATGCAACGCGTTACGGGCACGATACAGGTATTGTAAGCCAGATTTATACCCGCTGTTTCGGGTGCAGGTACTGCATGGCAGCCTGTCCCTACCACGCAAGGTATTTTAACTGGTGGGATCCGAAATGGCCTGGAGAAATGGAAAAATATCTAAGTCCCAATGTCTCTCCCCGCATGAGGGGTGTTGTTGAGAAATG
>WFQS01000200.1 GCA_015486915.1 Desulfobacteraceae bacterium | reverse complement strand
TTTTCTGCAACGGTGAGCATTTCTTTTGTAATAATACCCTGTTTTGCAAACTCAAGCTGTGTAGTCATAGTATCCTCGCTATATAATCTTTTTTGCAAAACCCAATAAAAAAAGGGTTTTGCAAGAAATAAATCTTACAAAACCCTTTACCATCAGGTTCGACTTCAATGATTACTGCCTGGCTCGTCTTCTGACTTCCGGCATTAAACCTGTTTTTTTTGTCTTCCCGTTTCCAGGCCTTTATGACTCTTTATTATCCACCCGATTTTTACGTCAGACTAAAATTTAAATCTTTAGAATAGTCAATGTATTTCTTAAGTTAAATTTTTTGTTTTTGTTTAACCCGGCGAAATTGAGCTTTTTGTAAAGGTCTTATTCCAACAGTGGCAATTTCAAAAAAACAGATGTTTCCGGTTACAGCGGCGGGACCGTCACGGATTTGCACCGTGTTCCGTTTGCCATGGCAACCACAAAAATTGTGGAACTCAGATACAAAAAAAGAGAATATGTGTCAAGCTTTATTTTTTTATTTGTGAATAATAGAGAGAAACTTACAATCCCATTTTTTTCATGAATTCATCATCTGCTTTCCCACTGTCAGTTACGTCGGACTCATCTGTATCACAGGTGTTATCATCAGCCTGGGCATCACGGTTCTGTTTTTCCCTGGCATGCAGCATAATGTCTTCAATATTTTCCTGTTTCTGTTTTTCAAATGGGAAAAGTTCTTCAAATTCAGTTTTCTCTATTCCAAGTTCAACATAAAAAGGATGATGGTTTTCTGTTTCAAAGGAGACCCTGCGGTATTGAGGATCATCTATCTGGGTGTCTATTGAGATTATAATATCTTTATTTATTGTGAGCATCTTTGGCTGGTTCAGTTTAATAGAAATAGAAAGCTCGTTTTTCAGGTCTGTTTTAAATTTTCCCGTTGCCTGATTCATCAACTCTCCAAGGGAATTAGCAACATCATCTGACGTGTGAAGTATTGAAAGCTCATCTTCAGGTATTCCCATGTTAAGCATGTAACTTCGGTAGATCTCAAGGGAAGCTTCAGCAGAAAAATTCATAATGAGAAGTCCTGAAATTCCACCTTCAAAAATTGTAAAACATCCAATATCCGGTTTCAGACAGGTTTTTTTTATTTTTTGAACAAGGGGTGAAAATGTGATTTCACGATTTGAAGCTTTTTTCATAACATTTTTTATAGCCTTGCACAGGATTAGAAGAATTTCCCTTGTAGATTTAATTGTTGTGTCGTCTGTATTTGTTTCGTTTATCATTATTCCTCCCATTGAAACATACAAAAGTATAAAATTTATTTTGACATATTTATCATGATATTACATTTTGAATTTTGAAGTGTCAAGCAGGTTGCATTAATTGCTTTTTTATGGTTCTATAAAAACAGCATGTATTCTTTACGTTTATCGGCTTTGTGACGTCAACACGAGGGCAAAGTATATATTGTGCGGGGTGTGGTATGGAAAAGAGAAAAAAAACTGAAGTACTGGAAGATTATTCACCTGATGAAGGGAAATTTCTTCTAAAGCTTGCAAGAAGTACCATAGCGGAAAGACTTGGAATTCCCTTTGATAAAGAAAGCGGAGAAATAAAATTTTCGGGTAAATCTTTTGACGATAAGTTTTTGAACGAAAAAAAAGGTGTTTTTGTAACTTTGCATTTAAATGGCCGTCTCAGGGGATGTATAGGAAGTCTTGAGCCGCATGAAACAATAGTGCAGGGAGTTATTAATAATTCAATCAACGCAGCATTTTATGACCCGAGGTTCTCTCCCCTTTCAATGGATGAATTTAACGAAATTGATATTGAAGTCAGTATTCTTTCACGACCTGAAAAGCTTGAGTATTCAGATGGAAAAGACCTTGTTTCAAAGCTTGAACCGGGAGTTGATGGAGTTATCATAAGTAAAGGCAGGGCAGGGGCTACATTTTTGCCCCAGGTCTGGGATCAGCTTCCCGATGCGGAAAGTTTTTTCTCACAACTTTGCAGAAAAGCGGGACTTCCCGGAGATGAATGGGAAAAAGGTGATCTTGATGTGAAAATTTATCATGTTCAGTATTTTAATGAAAAACCTTTGTACAGGGTTTAAGTTAATATTGAGCTTTTTTTTAATGTTGTGCCGGCAGGAATCAGACAAAACAATTTCTGGCAGATGTCAGTAAGTGAAGTTTTATTTTTAAGACTCAGATACAATTTCAGACGTCCTTTCAATCAGTGCAGCAACGGCAAGTGAAGCCCTTTCTGCTGCAAGGGGGATATCCCATTTGGATTTATTTCTTTGTCCGACATAATTGGATCCCGCTCTTATTTCAATAAACGGTATTTTGTAAAGTGCTGCCACATGGGCGGCAGCTGCCCCTTCCATTGCTTCCATGCATGGGGAAAAAATTGAAAACAGTTCTTCAGCAGTGCTTTTTGAACCGGTTATTGTTGATACGGTAATGAACAATCCCCTGCTAACCTGAATATTTTTCATTGAAAAATAATTCTGCAGAATTTTAAAACAGAGTCGTGAAAGTCCTGAATCCACCGGGAAAACACCTTTTTTCGTTATACTTCTGCCTGAAATCAGGTCAAATGGGAGAGGATCAAGGTTAAGATTTCTGTTCGACCTGCCTGTTTCAATACCTGCATGTATGTATTGTTCTGATTCTGCAACAGCAATATCGCCTATTTTAAGTCCTGTTTTTTTGAAAATACCTGCAATGCCCGTTTGTATCACAATGGCAGGCCGGTTTCGTATTATTTCTGCGGTCAATGCATGGGCTGTGTTAACAATGCCGGGTTCTGTTATGAGAATGTTAAATTTTTTTTTCATATACCTTGCATTAATTATGGTACTGCCGGACTCATTTTTGGTTTCAGACTGCTTTTCAGCAAGCTTTAGAAGAGGAGCTATTTCTATTTTTGTTGGTGAAATTATAAGAATATCAGTTTTCATATTTTGTCTATTATTAAAGAGTTCCGAAGTTATGATTAAATTTTAATCCCTGATATAAATCTGCTTTTTCATGGGTTTTTAACTCCCATATGGTTTTATTTTTTTTATTATAGTCCTGGGGCTGAATTTGTATTATATAGTAAGTCATGTTTTTATATTTCAGTTTGATAATTTTCCATGTAAAAAAAGAGTAGAGTAATAAAAAGTTATGATAAATATTATCACAGAATTCAACATGTTTATAGTTTTTTTAAGTGTAAGGGGTGATTAATATATACCATGCTTGATCAGAATGCCAATGAACTCTCATCAGAACAGATTTGTGCCAATCTCATTAATGCAGGGCTTATTTCCGGACAACAGGCAAAATATGCCCTGGAAAATGAAAAGGCCGTAAAAAAGTCCATTGAACTTAAAAAAACAGAAAATCTGAAAAAAGGGGGGGATTCTGTGAGAATTCTTCCCGGTGTGGATTTTGTTGACGTAATTATTGCTCTGAAAATGAAAAGATATGATGATCCTGACAGAATAATTGATGAAGATTCTATTTATCAGGCCCTAGCCGGAGCATGGGGTTTTGAATATAAAAAAATTGATCCTCTTGAACTTGAACTTAATCTTGTAACCAAAACGATTCCAAGGACTTTTGCACGAAAACATCTGCTTCTTCCCCTGGAAATGAGTGAAGGCAAGCTTGTTGTGGCAACTCCCAATCCATTTAATCAAGATGCAATCCGCGATGTGGAAAGAGTATCACATTTTAATGTAATTACTGTTATAAGTTCAAAATCAGATATTATTAAACTCATAGATGAGTTTTTTGGATTCCGGTATTCCATTAATGCGGCTGAAGATCAGTTTACGTCAATGAGTGTTGATATTGGAAACCTGGAACAATATGTAAGACTGAAAACCATTGATGAACTTCCCTCAACGGATCATCATATAATAAATGCCGTCAACCATCTGTTTTCCTACGCATTTGAACAGGGGGCAAGTGATATTCATATTGAACCGAAAAGGGATACAAGCCTTGTCAGAATGAGGATAGACGGTGTGCTTCATACTGTGTATAAATTGCCTCGTAAAGTGCATAATGCTGTTATCAGCAGGATCAAGAGTCTGTCAAGGCTTGATATGGCTGAGAAGAGGCGGCCCCAGGACGGGCGTATAAAGATTGAAAAAGAAGGAGTTGAGGTGGAAATACGGGTTTCCACCATTCCCGTGGCATTCGGGGAAAAAACAGTTTTGAGGATTATGAATCCTGATGTTTTGTTCCAGGACCTTGGCGCGCTTGGTTTTTTAGAACGGGATTTTGAGAAATATAAAAAAATTATAAACATGCCCCATGGGATTGTTCTTGTTACAGGTCCCACAGGAAGCGGAAAAACAACGACACTTTATTCAACATTGAGAATGCTTTCAACACCTGAAGTCAATATCACCACAATTGAAGAGCCCATTGAGATGATTAATGAGGAATTCAATCAGATAGCTGTACAACCGGCCATTGATATAACATTTGCTACTATTTTGAGGAATATACTCCGACAGGATCCCGATATAATAATGGTTGGGGAGATCAGGGATATTGAAACCGCTCACAGTGCAGTTCAGGCAGCCCTTACAGGTCATCTTGTGTTTTCCACCCTGCACACCAATGACGCTGTATCTTCTGTTACAAGACTGCTTGATCTCGGGGTGCCGCCTTTTCTGGTACAGTCATCTTTAATCGGTGTGATCGCCCAGAGACTGGTGCGCATCATATGCCCCCACTGCATAACTGATTTTACCATGGATGCCTGGGAGTTGGAGAAAATGGGCATAGCGTTGAAGCAGAACGATACGATGAACAAAGTGCTGCACCTGAAACGGGGCAAAGGGTGCGTACAATGCAGAAACACAGGATATAAAGGCAGACAGGGTATTTTTGAAGTTCTTCCCTATTCAGAATCTCTAAAGAAAATGACATCTGGTTCCATTAATCTTGCAGCCTTCAGAAAACGTGCCTGTATGGAGGGCCTGGCAACTTTAAGGGAAAATGCAATCGACAAGATGCTCAAGGGGGAAACGACATACCAGGAAGTTTTGCGTGTAACCTGGGATCAGAAATGAAACAGCCATAAACTTGAATGTTGTACCATGAATTTGTCCTGCATTAATGTACAATGTATCCGGATCTTATAGCTTTTTGTGCAGATAGTATCAGAACAGTAGAAGCTGTTTTTTCCGTGTGAAGCACAATCAATCTGCCAATTTTTAAAGGGGCAAGGCTTATCCTTTTTCTGGATATTTGTGATTTTCTTAAGTCCTGGCTTTGGAAAACACTGTAAATCTGTCCTGGTTCTATCCTGTTCAGGCTTCCTTTATTGATAAATGCTATGTTGTTCTCGCTGATAAGGCTTTTTTTATTTTCGGAACATATTATTTCTGCATTAATATTTTTTACAGTATCTTTAATTTTGATTTCACGTCCCTTTTTTTCATAGTCCATTATCAGATCTCCTTCTGATATATAGTGAAAGGATCTTATAATCTTTGCCGTAACGTATTGTCCGTTGTTCTTAAGTATTTCTATATTGCCTTTTATTATATGTTTTATACCTTTAAATTTTTTACCATGATCTTGATAATCGATTTTTTCTGTGGAAAATACCGTGTATTTTTTCCCTGGAATTATGGTTTTGTTTTCAAGTGGATCAATATAAATAATATCTGACTGGGACATCATAACCTTATTATTCCTTGATTTTATGATCTGGCCAAGTGGTTTAAGTGCTCTTTGTTTTATAAACCCCAGGCTGTCCATACCCGGATAGTAAAATGTGGGCATGATTCTACTTTCTGCACTCTGTGGTAATTTTTTGACATATTTTACTGAAGGTTGCTTTTGAAGGGTTTTCCGTAAAAAAATTTTTATTTTTTCTCCGGGATAGATAAGATGGGGATTTTTGATTTTTCCGTTAATTCCCCACAATCCAGGCCATACCCAATTGGAATTGTAGAATTTTTGGGACAGGGCCCATAAATTATCACCTTTTTTGACTGTATAGTAAAAATATGATTTATCCTGAATCGTTTCCCGGTTTTTTTGCACTGCAGAACTTTTACTTACAGATATAAAACACAATAACAGCAGGAAAGTTCCAATCATCGCCATTTGTTTTTTGTATATATCCAATGTTTTTTCCTTATGGAGCAAAGC
>WFQS01000199.1 GCA_015486915.1 Desulfobacteraceae bacterium | reverse complement strand
GTGATAAATATTATCACGAAAAAGGCAGAAGACACCCAGGGGTTTCTATTGTCAGCCGGAGCAGGTTCTGAAGAAAAGGGATTTGCCACCATGCGTTACGGCAACCGGATTGGCAAAAATATTTTTTACAGGGTTTACGGAAAAGCCTTTTCCAGGGATTCTTTTACCCTTGAAAAGGGCGGTCATGGCAATGACGATTATAAAATGGGACATTCGGGATTCCGGCTTGACCTGGTGAAATCCCACAGCGAAACAATTTCCCTTCATGGAGATTATTACAATGGAGACCTTGGCCAAACTGTCAGTGTTCCTGATTTTTTCTCTCCTTCATATACTAAAACCTTTGATGAAAATGCAGATGTACAGGGAGAAAACATCGTCTGCCGCTGGCAGAAAAAAATATCAGAAACTTCTGATTTTGATTTCCATATTTATTATGATTATACCCACCGGCGGGAATACGTTTTCAATGACAGGCGCAACACAATGGATCTGGATTTTCAGCACCGGTTTTCTCCTTTTAAAAATCATTCCGTTTTATGGGGAACAGGCTATCGCCTGACGGCGGACCATATTACAAAACCCGCTGAGATGACAGTTAAAAATGACAGGCAGAGCGATAATATTTACAGCGGTTTCATCCAGGATGAAATCTCTTTTTTCAATCACCATTTCAGGCTGATCCCCGGTGTTAGACTTGAGCATAACGATTATACAGGTTATGAAATTGAACCCGGTATCCGATCCATTTACACCACAGATGGCGGACAGACTGTCTGGGCGGCCCTGAGTCGTGGCGTAAGAACTCCATCGCGGTTGGAGCAGTCGGTAACTTTTAATCAAAAGGTGCTTCCCCCGGGATATCTTTTCCCGGGATCGCCGGCATCCATGGCTGTCATGCACGGCAGTTCCGGTTATGATTCCGAAGATGTTTTATCTTATGAACTGGGTCTTCGTTCCAGATTGTCCACACGTATTTTTGCAGATATGTCGTTTTTTTACAATCACTATGATAATATGCTTTCATTCCGCTATGGAATGCCAGAACCGCCGCTGTTCAATGTGCCTGCCACCCTTGGCAATGAAGTGGACGGCCACAGTTACGGGGCGGAGCTTGCCTGCACCATGGATATTACTGAAGCCTGGCGTTTAATGGCAACATACAGCTTCATGACCATGTCTCTTGATGCAAATCAGTCGGACAGTCCGGTTAAACAGTTTTTTGAGGATGATATCCCCAGGAACCAGTTTTCAATTCGATCCTGGCTGAATTTATCTCATCATTTTGAATTTGACGGGTGGCTTCGTTATACTGATCCCTTAAAGGACTATGATATTGACAATTATTTCACCCTGGACCTTAGAATCGGCTGGCAGTTTTCAAAAGCAATTGACATCTCTTTCGTCGGTCAGAATCTCCTCCACGATCACCACAGGGAATATGGTACATCGACCCTTTTGAATACTGAAATCACTGAGGTGGACAGGGGCTTTTATGTAAAATTAAACTGGAGACTTTAATGTACATATCAACGAAGAGTACCCCTTAATTCATATCAAAGAAAAGCCTGATATTTACTAAGCTTTAAGCCATTGTTTAAGTATATCAATCAACTGTCTTTTATCAAATGGCTTGGGAAGATAATCGTTCATCCCTGCTGTGATGCACTTTTCCCTGTCCCCCTTCATTGCGTTGGCTGTAAGGGCAATAATGGGAATATCCCTGCCTGATTGTTTCATAATTTTTCTTATCTTTTCTGTGGCCTCATAACCGTCCATCACAGGCATCTGGCAATCCATGAAAATAATATCATAAATATTATTTTCTTTAATGGCCTTTACCGCTTCTACTCCATTTTCCACCATATCAACGGTTAAGCCCGTAATCTCTAACATTCCCTGTGCCACAATCTGGTTTGTCGGGTTATCCTCGGCAACAAGAGCACGGGCATTAAATTTTTGGAAAAATTTGTCTGCCCCGGTTTTCAATGTGGGTTCCCCGGCCTTCAGATTGCTGTTCTCCATGATGGAAAGTTCAGATTTACTTCGACCGAATCTTGCGGTGAAGTAAAATTTACTTCCCTTGTTTTCTTCACTTTCAACACCTATTTTCCCTTCCATCAGCTCAACTAACTGCCTTGAAATGGTTAAACCAAGGCCTGTTCCTCCGAATTTACGGGTTGTGGTTTCATCTGCCTGGGAAAAGGCGTTAAAAATAGCTTTCTGTTTTTCAG
>WFQS01000198.1 GCA_015486915.1 Desulfobacteraceae bacterium | reverse complement strand
TTTTTGCCAGCGCCTGGATAATCATTTGTATCAAAAGTTTTTCTTTTAATTTTTTAAATATGATAAGGAGATTAAAATGATATCGAACCGCATATTCAATATATGGTTAATTTTTCTTGCCGTTCTTGTGCTCACGGCAGCCCAGGCAGTTGATGCAGGTTTTGCCAGTGCCGCTGACCGTGCTGTTGAGATTGCCAGAAGAAGCAGAGATCGCATTGAGAGCAGCGGAACCATGTTAAAAGAATCGTCCCGGAAAATGTTCAGTGAATTTGCTGTCAGAACCGGTTCACTGCAAAAGCTTTTAGATACCCGTGCCAGGCTTGAAAAGGCGGGAATGCTGGATAAAAAAGATCCTTTAGGAAGGGCCAGAAAAGCCAATATCGATGCCAGGATTATCCTGGAGGTGGGTGCCCTTAAAGATGTATGTGATAAAAATCTTGATCCGCTTTTATCGTCCCTTGAGTCATTTGACCGTTCAGTTGCAGAATCCATTGTTGATACCCAGGCCACACGGTCAATTAGCGATAATCATGAACTGAGCCTGAAAACCTATAAAAGTTCGGAATCAGAACGGTTTGCCCGTGCAGCGGCCGCAGCGGAAGATTTACTTGATCGGATTCAGAATACAGATGATACAAATTTAAAAGAACGACTGCTGGCCAAATACCACAGAGTTAAAAATCGTATCCGTGCGATCAACCAGCGTCGGGTCCTGTATGAAACACGTTTGAAGATTGCAGCTATGAATCAGGTTTTATCTGACAGGACACGGGCCAATATCCGGAAACACGGGGCAGCCATTCCCCAAAAAATTGTCGATGTGATGTCAGATTTGAATAATATATTCTTAAAGCTTGTCCCCGTTGCTGAGGCCGGAGGTACTGGGTTTGCCGATACCATGTCAAGTATTGGATTTACCGAACTCAAGCAGTTATCAGAAACCCTTGATATTGTTTCTGACTCCACAAAAAAACTCAACAGGGTAATTGACGGTATGGTAAAAGAGGTTCTCAAGGGGTTTGACGGGATTCAGCAGGTTGATGATGAAACCGTCAGTAACGGTGGAGCCTGCAGTCATGAAAAAGAAATGGAATTCATCCGTAAAGAACGTGCAGACATCAATAAAAAACGTGCAGCCTGGAATAAGGGATAAAAAAAGGAGGGTTATATGAAAAAGCTTATATCCTGTAAATTGATTGCCATGATCAGTCTAATGTTCTGGATTACAGCCTCCGGACACGCCCAGAGCCTTTTCAAGGACTATACAACAAAATCAAGGCAGAATTTGATGGCAGATACAGAAAAAATGTCCCGACAGATCGTAGAAAAATTTGACAGGGCCTCAATAGAGAGAAACCAGCAGAAAATTTATTTTTATGAATATTTTTCCAATTTAAAAAAAATGGTGCTTTACTCTTCAAAACTGGCAACTTATGCTGAATATAAAGATGATCTTAAATTTGCAAAGGAAAATGAATTGTTCAGGGGGCTGCCTGAAAAAGCAGGAGAAAAGAACAAGGAAAAAAGGACACGGTTTATCACTGAAAAATATAAAATGATGAAGTCCAATATTAAAGACGAGATTGATACCTATGTTGACCTGATTCAAATCAGTCTCGATGCCTGTGAGCATTTATCTGCCTATAACATGTCTCCCCAGACCATGGGCGGCCGGAACATGACACGGGTACGCTCTTATTTTGAGACTTCAGCGTATTTTAAGGCATTTATAAAAAAAAGAGACCGGCTTGCCAGGGCATGGCCAGGGATTGAAGCCGGTATTGCAAAACAAATTTCACTATGGCAGAAGCGGGGTCTTGGACCTGAAGATCCTGTTATTGATCAAAAAATAACGGAGGCAGTAGGCCATGCAAGTATCATTGGAGAATAAAAGAAACAACCGCCTGAAAACCGGGAGGGTTGCGTTGATTTTCTTTTTAATCCTGCTGATTGTCTTCTCTGTCATGTATAAGATGACCCGGACAGCGAACCATGTTTTAGTGAAGATCGAGCATGTATTTGAACCTGAGAAGAAAAAAGGGCAGAAACCTGTTAAGAAGCCGGAAGCTTCTAAAAAGGCAATGCCGCAGAAAACAGTCAAAAAAGATAAAAAACAACAGGCAGCGGTAAAACTGACCGCAAAGGCACAGGACAGGTCCAGAGGAAAGAAGAATCCTGCAAAGGACTCTGGAAAAACTGTTAAAGCACCTGTCCGTGCAGAAAAAAAATCTGCAGTGACGGCAAAATTAAGCAAACCTTCATTACCGGTACATGCCGGGGTTCAGCTGGTATCGGAAAAAATGAAAACCCTGATTAACCGGTCAGAACCAAAGCCGGTCAGTCTGGGTAAACCGCTTATATTAGACAGCAAAACCTATTTTGACCTTTATGATGAATGGCAGGCATCCGGAAACGGTTTTGATATGAAAAAAAAGCTGGTTGCATTGAGGATTGTTAATCTTGAAAATGTTTATGATCTGTTCCAGATGAAAGTGGTGGCAATAAAACAGGGAGTTCCGCATATGGACTTAACGGATCATTCAAGGGTGGCTGCATCTGCTTTATCCGAGTTTTCCACCACATGTTTCGTGGTTTCAGATCCCTGGGAAAAGTGGGGAGATGCTTTAAAAGCTTCCGGTTATCATAAGAATGATGATATCCAGGTCAGGTATTATACCTATGATTTCGTCCGGAATGCCATTTATGCAAGGGCAATGAAGGCTTTCGAATGGAGCCTGAAACAAAAGAACCTGCCGGATGATACCGACCCCGGAACAGCAGATGTGCTGGGCGTGGTTTATGCGGTAAAAAAAGACAGCGGCGGTGCATTCGGAATCTTTGTTCCGACGCGGGTGGATTTTGTTTCCCATGGTTCGGTTATTGTTGATCCCCGGGTTTGTTTTGCCGGTCAAAAGGATATTGAAGCATTGAAACGCGCAGGTCTGTTGTAGGCAAAAAAAGGGGGGGGAGAAATGGATTTTCTTGGATGGTTTTTCAAAAATTTCGGCTTGTTTTTTGGTTTGGTTTTTCTTGTGTATATTTATCTTTTGATTCACCGTATTGTTTTACTTTATGATTATCTTCGCCATGTACCTGAAAACAGTGATGCAACTTTTTCATTTATAGAGCCCCTGTTTGTCCGGCTTGAAAAAACAGCTGCTGATAAAAACTCTGATACAGCCTATGTGGTGGATGCCATCTGGGCGGAGATAGACTGCTGTATCCATGTCCATTTCCAGGCCATTACAGGATACGTCAGCATCCTGGTACTGATAGGTTTTGCCGGCACTATTTTTGGATCAATCGGCGCATTTAATGAGATGTTTCGTGGTCTTGCCACGGGAAAGGCCGCTGCAGAAGTTTTTGCTGCCTCCTGGAATAACGGCCTGTCAACAGCATTATATACATCCCTGGGTGCCGCAGTTATTGGCGGGGTGGTTTTAACCATCATCGGATCCGGCCTGGTGTTAACCCGGGCAAAGCGCCTCGAAGCCATGGTCAGCCTGAAAATATGTGAAGTCCTGGAAGGAGGTTCATCATGAGAACAAGAAACAGGATCAATATAAATGCCATGTCCGGTGATCCCGGAAAAGATTTGTTTGCCTATCTGTTTTTACTGGTCATGATGTTCTCATTTATGCTGTTGATGTCGATGAACTCCTCGGAATCCAGGCAGAAAGCTCCGGATCAGAATGGAAATGGAAAATCCTCTTTTTCCCGGGTACCGGAGAAAAATGTAGCCGTGCTTGAGAAAAAAAACGGCGCACTTTATCTGAGATTTGGCAGAATATTGTATAATCCGTCAACAGATATGGAAAAGCTGGAACAGGATAAGCGGATCACCATCAAAAAAAATGGAGATAAGGTTCAAAAATTTCTGTACATAAAAAAAGATAAAAATCAGACAATTTCTCTTTTTGATTATCTTGATACATTTAAATTTTTTTCTGATAATCAGATTTCAGTTGCATTTGTAAGGGTTATACAATGAAAATTTTTTTCTGGATTTTACTGATCTGTTTTCTTGCTTTTGAAACAGGGGTGAGTGCATTTGCGGCACAAGATCCCTGGTTAAAGCTTCAAAAAAAATTTATGACAGGAAATAAGCCCCCTGCTTCGTCTTGTTCTGTGCATG
The DNA here is from genome assembly GCA_015486915.1 of Desulfobacteraceae bacterium. The sequence continues at coordinate 3,471 of WFQS01000198.1, read as the reverse complement.
CAGATGATCCATGGATAAAATTGCGTGAGGTCTTTCTGCCGTTTTCCCGGGAGGAGGAAATCAAAGCGGCAACCGATATCAGGGCGGCAAAAAGCGTGGCATTGAAAATAAATCACCAGCTGGATGACTATGAAACATTCATTGCAACGGCTGCTTTTACATTTAATGTACCGGAAGTGATCATTAAATCGGTTATCATGGCGGAATCCGGAGGTAATCCGGTGGCAAAGGCAAAAACCAGTTCTGCAAAGGGCCTGATGCAGACAATAAATGCCACGTTCAGGATGGCACGAAATGACCTGAAAAAAAGGAAGATTATCATTCCCTGTGACCCGTTTGATCCCCGGGCATCCATAATGGCAGGGACCTGGTATCTGGATCGGATGTATAAAAAAGCACTGGCAGATAAAAAAATTAAAAACAATGAGAGAAAAAATATCGTATCATGGCGCTTCCCTTTGGAATATTATTATGCTGGCCCTGTCTGTGGTGCAAAGGTAAAAAATAAAATTTTGATTTTTTCAAAGGGAACACAAAAGGTAATTGATAAACGGGGGTATTCAAAAAAAATAATGACTTGGGCAAAAATTATTGAGCGATCTTAAAATAAGGGTTGTTAAACTGGTTGTGTTCTTATACTTGATAAAGAATATAGAAAAAAACAGGGAATCAGGAATAATTAATGTAGAGGTAAAGATTAAAGATGGAAAATTTAATAAAGAAAATAACGGCATTGGTCGGACTTTTTGCAGCGGTGATATTGGCCGGCTGCGTTCCCCACACGGTTTCCGCACAATATAAATCCGACTTTGATCAAAAACTGGAAACTCTTGTGCAGGATGTGGTATCTGCATCCAGGACAAGGATTTCAAGGCTTGCGCCGGCAGCTGTTGTCTCAGGGGCGCTGCTGGATAATAAAAATTATACCCGGCTGGACGAAGTGGTTATCCACAGGCTTTTATCCCGACTTTCAGCTGATAGGGAGATTGTCAGTCTCTCCCGTGAAAACTGGTTTGAACTTCGCGAGGGAAAACCGCTTTCCTTAAAAGGACATTCCTGTACCGGGTCAGATCTGTTTGGGGATTCTGTCATTTTTATAGTTGATGTGGTTCCGGATGAAGTGCTTGGGCAAATCCGGGTATCAGTTCATGCAAAAGGGGCCGGTTCAAGAAATATTCCGGGTTTAAAAGCGGAGACCATATTAAAATATGATAAAAAAAGTCCTGGAACCATGCTGCTTGGTGAACAAGCTAAATCCATTCCACTTCCCGCCGGGCTTAAGGAAAATCCATACCGGTCCATGGAGCAGTTGTGCTACAGCCTTGCTTCAGAGCTGCAGGCTTTTTTGAAAAGAGGTATAAAATCAGGACAATACCTGATCTCCAATGATGAAATACAGGTCGTTCTCTGCTCCGGAAATTTTATCAGCACCGAGCCCGGATTTAAAAATGCGCTGATCCGGGAATTACAGCAGACATTGGCTTCCATGGATGGTATGACCTGTTCCGTAAACCAGGATGATTTTGCATCTGTATTCCGCCAGGTTGATTTTTATCAGAAAAACAGAAAGCTTTTTGAACTGGACACTGAACGGTTTAAACCCGGATCAGTTCTGCTGATGGCTGAAACAAAATCCCGGCCCCATACCGGATTAATACAGGTTGCACTGCGGGCCATCTGGCGAGTTACACCATTAAGTGACAGCAATGGCCGGTTTGTTCCTCAAAACTCAGCCGGTACCTATATCTCAGGATTTACATCACGGGCATGGTTCAATGGTGAAATTTCCACTGTTATAAAAAAGAAAAATTTCAAACCGGGATACTATACTGAACAGCCGTATTCACCGCAGAAAAAATTTGATTCACAGGACAAGGGTTTTGATTAAAAAATAAAAATGAGAATAATCAGATTTTTCTTCGATAACCGGTTGTAAGAACAGAAAACAAAAAAACAATAATAATTAAATGAATGAATGGGAGGAAGAGGATGAAGAATTTAAACCAGAGCCATAAAAGAACCGGATTGATTTTTTTGCTTACACTTGTACTGGTTGTCATGGGTGCATTATCTGCCCAGGCAGCACTTAGAACCAGGATCGCCGTACTGCCCATTTATGTGGAAAACGGCGTGGAGGTCAATATGGGCAAAGCTGCTTCACACTACAGGAGGATGGTGGGTTTTATCAACAGAGAACTGGTTAATGCCAATTTTGAAGTACTGAATCCGTTTGCACAGGATGCAGCTGAAAAAGAATTAAACCGCACCCTGCAGAGGGCAAGAGAAGATTCTCCTCTGGTATCCGGGGAATTGTGCCATAGATACGGCCTTGATGCCGTTATTGTTGTAAAACTTGATGTAAAAGTGAGAAAAACTTCTGATGGCTATTGGAAAGCACATTCCCAGGTTTATCTTGAGGGCTATGACAGTGCCCGAAGAGATCTTGGTATTGCTGATGACAGAGATTATGTTGTCACCCGGTCTGATTTTGACCGGGCTGTAAGAGATTCTGAAAAAGAGATCGGCAGCTGGGCAGGCAGAATTCTAACTGCCTGGGGCAACAACAGGCACGGCATTCATGGCAATGGCAATACCGTGACAAATAATGTCGGTTCCGGTACTGCCATGGCAAAGGGTGGGCTTGCCAAAAACATCAGAGCCCATGGGAACATTATTGAACTGAAACTGACCGGGGCCAATGAAGAAGAACTGGCAGAGGTTTTTGGTAAAGTTTTAAATACGGTAAGGGGAGTTGTGAATGCGAAAATAGCTGCCCAGGAAATTGTTGCCAATAATCCCCAGAGATGTTTTACCCTCTGGCGCGTTGAAGTCGATCCTGATGACACTGACACATTCAGGTTGAAGACCAATATTAATAAAATGATAAATGATATTCTTGATGCCGGTGGATATATCAGGATCAAAGGTGTTCCTTACAGATATTCCGCATCGGAAGTGAAAATGATGCAGGGGTTTCGATCAGCCAGAGTAACGCCGGCTTCCATCCAGTATGTAATTGATCGGGACAGGGCAAGAGCCCGCGATCTGTCAGGCCGTCATGATCCTGATAATGCCACTCGGAAAAATGCCCCGGGTTTTGAATAACCGCCATGAGGCCAAGCTGAAATACGCTGAGACGATGATTTTGAACGGCGCTTGGAATCACTTCAATTATTTGCCAGAAAGTGCTGCAGGGCGAACATAATTAAATCAACGGGGGTAAAATGAAATACACTGTAAAAGATATTTTAAGGCTTGAAGTAAAACCAGCCCTTGGATGTACGGAGCCCACTGCCATTGCCCTTGGTGCAGCAGCAGCGGCTTCTCTTTTTCCGCAGATTCCGCAAAAAATTATTCCTGACAATATTGAAATCTGGCTTGATCCCAATGTTTTTAAAAACGGACTTGCCGTGTCAATTCCCGGAACAGGCGGGCTATCAGGACTTGATCTTGCTTCAGCTCTCGGAGTTG
>WFQS01000197.1 GCA_015486915.1 Desulfobacteraceae bacterium | reverse complement strand
TTGGTATCTCTTCCCGTTTGTGTATTAACATCCATTTTTGAAGAAGAATTCTCTACAATATCAACAACAACTGTATCTCCTGTATGTCTTGCCTTTGTATCTTCAAAAAGAGGATTACTGTCCTCTGTCCACAGGGAGCCTTCCGAAGGTGGAGCCATGGTATATACCGGCTGCAGAGCAGGCTGGTTCGACATTCCCTTTGGCAAAACTGCCATTGGATTTTCTTTTACCCCGGATGCACATCCTGATATAAACACACCGGGTACCAGAATTAAAAATAATATAACAGCCATGAGGCTGCGTTGAACTGTACAACGGCACCTCAAAAAATCAAAGATTCTGACGGACAAAAAAGAAGCATCAGTTGTTTTGTCAAAAGTAAGCTCTTTCTTTATAAGAAACAGCGTACTTTTAATAAAGTAACAAATACTCTTTCTATATTCGTCAAAATCTTTGATTTTTTGAGGCTCTGGAACGCAGTCCAGATCTGCCTCATGGCAGTTATAAAAAAAATAACTTCGATTCATATCAAAACCTCCATGACAGAATTTTCTCCATATCTTAACAACAGACTAATTCAAAGTATAAACTCTTAATTTTCCTTTTACGACAGCGTAAACGACCCTGCCGGATCTTATATTTTCAACGCGAATCTGATCGTTTAATCTTCCGTCACTTTTGGCAATACCAGATGTTACTATCTTAAGTGACCCCGATGCTGCTATCATCTTAACAAGATCTCCCCGGTGCACAAGAGCAGGATTTTTTACCATATCTGAAGTAATACATCTGCCGCGGACAAGTCCTGTTTTCAATACTTTCCCAAGTATTTCCCCGGAATCAGTAAAATAATTACCTGAAATTTTTGAGATATTGACCTTTTCACGGTGAACATCATTTAAAGACAGAACAGTGCCCCTTTCAAGATTTCTTGAAGCACAGAAAGCCGTATCAAACACATCTACCCATCCTGAAAGCGATATCCTTCCATAATTCCTGCCACCTGCTCTTACCCTGACATAAAGAGATGTTCTTCCTTTTATGTTGTTATTGTTATCACATACAGTAAGAGATAAATTTCCATCGGGATAGACACCAAGACCCCGGATTGAAAAATTACGAATTTTAAATTTATCAGGGGCAATTCTCTGACTTATATAACTTGTAAAAATCTTTTTAAGTTTTTTGCGCGGAATCATCCTGTCTTTTCTTTTAATATAAACCTTGTCAGGCACAAAAACAGCAACAGACCGGGAACCAAGCCTGTCCGATTCTATTCTTGATTTAAGATATTTTCCATTAAAAACTCTGAAATGTCCCGGCCTTGGTGCAAAACCAAGTGAAATTCCATTTAATCTCTGTTTAATTAAATTTGGAGCGTTAATATCAGCAATATCTCCAAGAAATATTTTTTCGGTATTAACTGAAGAAGATTCTCTGATAAAAATTTTTACAGGTTTAACCCTGTCTTCAGACACAGAAACATTACCCTGTGTGTTTATATTCTCAGCTGTTAATGCATTCTCTGTGGCAAATGCAGTGCTGTAAAAGCTTATACCCGATACGACAATTCCTGCACCCAATGCAAGGGCCAATAAAAAAGTATGAATAAGGCAGAAAACACAATTCATACCATCAGATCTGCCGGAATTTAGAAAAAAACATGTCCTCATAATTTTCATATTAACTCTTTTATCGTAAATATTTGACCTTATAATGTAAATTTTGGACAGTGCTTTACATTCGCCTATTTGGGACTGTGTAGCATACTAATGCTATGTGAGCAGGCCAAAATAGGCGAAGATGGAGTGCTGACCGAATATTTACCTTTTATCGTTTAACTCCATTTGCAATACCCAGCATGGAATCCGCAGTCTGGACAGCTTTTGAATTAGCCTCATAGGCACGCTGGCCCACAATCATGGAAACCATCTCCTCAACAACGCTGACATTGGACATCTCAAGATAATTGTTAACCACCGTTCCGGAACCATTTTCACCGGGTATCTGTTCCGTTGCATCGCCTGAGCCTTCAGTGGGCCTGAAAAGATTATTTCCCACGGCAAAAAGCCCTGCAGGATTTACAAAAGTATTTACATTTATCTGCTCCGTTGCAAGTATGGTGTCCCCTGCCCCGTGTACGGTAAGAGTTCCATTGTCCTGAAGCGTCACAAGAGTTGCCTCGGGAGGTATGGAAATTTCAGGCTGGAGTCTGTCCCCGCTGTCAGTTGTGATATACCCTTCGCTGTCCAGGGTAAAATTTCCCGCCCTTGTATAAAGGTCCTCATCCCCATGCAGCACCCTGAAGAATCCTGAGCCCTGGATTGCCATATCAAGGTCATTGTCGGTTTGTTTGTAATCACCCTGGGTAAATATTTTCTGCACTCCTGATGGCTTTACACCCATACCCACCTGGATACCGGTTGGAACCTGGCCTCCTCCCGGTGTTGTAGCACCAGCAATGAGAAGTGTCTGGTACATTAAATCCTCAAAAT
>WFQS01000196.1 GCA_015486915.1 Desulfobacteraceae bacterium | reverse complement strand
GTAAATATCCGCCTGAAAAATCAAATCATCCGGATTTAATTTACACAGATGTCGTAGAACATGTTGCCCCCTATATTAAGGCAGCTGATATTGCTGTGGTGCCTCTTAAAGATGGCGGTGGTACGCGTATGAAAATTTTGGAATATTTCGCTGCTGCTCTGCCCGTTGTAGCAACCTCAAAGGGAGCTGAGGGTATTGAGGTGCTTTCTGGCAGAGATATCCTTATTGATGATGATATGGAAAAATTTGTGGGACATATTATCCAGTTAATTGACAATCCTGATCAACGCAGAAAAATTGGAATGGCCGGTCGGCATTTTGTTGAGAAACTGGATTGGAGGAACATTGGCAAAAAATATACAGCTCTTTATAACGGCCATGATGCCAATCTGGACTGATAGATCGTTTTGGGTTTTACTCCTGAATTCCTGAATAGAAAAACAAAAAAAGTAACTTCTCAATAAGTATGGGTAGCAATCAGATGAGTTGAACTTCTGCTATCTTCATTTTCATAAGATCCGGCAGCAGTGGAATTCGTCCTCTATATTCAATACGATCCAAAAGATACTCCCAAAAAGAGACCCCTAATTTTCGGCAAGTTTTCTTAATGCTTGTGAATGTATCCCGACAAGCTTGTCCTGATAAGCTTCTGGTCGAACCGCTTATTTTTCGTTTTTTTACATATTCCCGGATATCATTTTCACTTAAATTGTTGTGCAGGGGTATGTCCGGTCTTTTGAGAACTAATAGCAGCTCGGATTTATTATTGAATATCCTTTTTAAAGCCATGTCCAAAGAAGCATATCCGGTTTTTTGTGTGAAAATTTCATCAAACCGTTTGTTGAGCTTTGTTTTAAATTTAACGTTAGGGTTTGATTGATAATCTTTCAATTCAGAATACAAATTCCATATGTCTGATCTAACTGATTCAATCAGTCTTTTTCGATCTTGGGTGAACCCTATTAATTTTTGAATTGTTCTTTCTGCATGAACCCAGCACAAAGCATGCTGCAGAATATTAAACTGTCCCGCATCATCAGAAATGATCACCATGTCACTATTAAAACCATGATAGATAAGGCTTCCAATAAGAGTCCCCTCTGTGGAGGTTTTAACATGTCGGCGTTTTGTTATTCCTTGTGTTTTAAGAAACCCAAGCCATTTTGATTGATTCTCAAAACGACTGCCTTTGTGCTTTATCAATGTTTTAATTTTATCTTGGGGTAATTTGGTAGATACCATGTAATTCATAGCGGTATCATCAATAACATAATCAGAATGTGATGCCCTGAGAAGTTCAAGGAAATTTATACGGCTCTTACTTCCCGTGCTTTTAAACCACGCGAAAAATTTATTGCCGATATGGGTGCAATAGCCATTTTTACCATTATGCCTGGCTCCGGTATCATCGACATTAATGTAATTGGATAGTTTTAGTCCCGTGGATAAAATCATATCCTTTTCCTGATGATAGCGGCCTTTGCTCTCAGTTATTATCCTGCTGATCTGTCCGTTTGATATGTCCACACCATATTCTCGAAGTTGTTCTGCAATTAACGGCTGTGTGACATGGGCATGGTAGTATTGATATAAAATAAAAGCGATCAAAGTTGAACCAAAGTGGCTGTTGGAAACCCTGCTTGACAATTCCCCTGTGACATAATCCCCGGATGGTGTAAGATAACGGGCTTTGCGGTACCGGATATTCCAGTTGCGGATTACAATATCCTGAACTATAAAATCCTGGTATCCTTTGAAAACGCTTCCCGACGGTATGAATTCGGGCTCAATTATTTTGTCTTCATGTATATTGAGCTGTTTTGTTTTTGATCTTTTTCCGGATCCGGGTTTTTTCTGTTTTTTTCTTTTATCTTTCCTTTGAGCCGTCTTTTTTTCAAGATTGGATGGCTTTATTTTAGGTCTTGCCTTTTGACCTTTTAATTCGGCAATTTCATCTTTTAACTTTTGAATTATCTCCACTTGTTGCTTGATATATTCTATCAGTTCGGAAACTATGGGGCTGGTCTCATCGTTGCACATTTTGAGAAGTTGATTTAATGTTTTCATGAATAATCATATATCATATAAAAACAGGAGACGCCAGCCCTAAATGAAAAAAAGTAAATATTTTTGGCTCTTCGCGGATTAGTGTGAAAAAACGTGCCCAGTTCATTTTT
>WFQS01000195.1 GCA_015486915.1 Desulfobacteraceae bacterium | reverse complement strand
TTTATATACCATGGTCGGTGTATTGATGTTGCATGGGACATTGTTTATTTGTTGTATTTTAGTGGTTTATTAAAGTTGTTGTACATTTTTAAAAGGACGAGGAAAAATGATTAAGCAGGATTATGGATTCGAATTTGACCAGTTCGGAAACACAAAGGGAATTAAGGTCAAGGTAAGGGGAGACGGGATTTTAAATAACCATTACATTAACAAAGGTACTAATTTCTCCGAAGCGGAAAGAAAACTGTTTGAAATTGACGGAACTCTTCCGCCACATCCCATCAGCCTGGATGAGCAGGTTGAAGTCTGCACAAAGATTGTTGAGCATAAACAGACTGATATTGAAAAATATATTTATCTTCGCTCTTTGTTTGACAGGAATGTAACCTTGAACCATGCTGTACTTAAAAAAAATATTAAAGCTTATCTTCCAATTGTTTACACCCCAACCGTTGGTCAGGCATGCCAGGAATTTTCAGAAATTGTCAGGAAATCTTCGGGTATTACTTTTTATCCGGGAAATATCGATGATGCGGAAAAAATACTGTCAAGGTATAAACACAGGGATATAAGGGTTGCCGTTGTAACGGACAATGCAGGTATCCTTGGAATAGGGGATCAGGGAGCAGGAGGAATTAATATCTGCATAGGAAAACTCCAGCTTTATACCCAGGGTGCTGGAATTGCTCCCTGGCATTGTCTTCCCATTTCCCTTGATGTGGGGACAAACAGTCAGACACTTCTTAACAACCCTGATTACCTTGGATACAGGGAAAAAAGGTTATCTGGAAAAGCCTATGATGAGTTCATAGAAAAGTTTGCAATGGCCTTTAAGAAAGTATTTCCAAATGCCCTGTGTCAGTGGGAGGACTTCAGTAAACAGAACGCATTTACCATAAAAGATAAATATCTTAAAAGAATGATTTCATTTAACGATGATATTCAGGGTACCGGCGCCATTGCACTCTCCAGTGTTCTCGCCGCCATGAAGTTTAAAAATGAAAAATTTACAGATCAGATTTTTTTAACCTATGGAGCAGGTGCAGGAGGCGTTGGTATAACAACCCAGATTTTTTCTGCCCTTGTTGAGTATGGATTATCTGAAAAAGAGGCAAAACGCCATATTTTTACCATGGATTCAAGGGGACTTATCACAAGTGACCGTGACCTTGAGCCGTATAAGAAGAGTTTTGCCCAGAATCCAGAAGATCTGCCATGGTTTAACCAGCCTAAAGACAACACCCTTGAAAACGTAGTAAAACAGGGAAAAATAACCGTTCTCATAGGGACATCAGCCCAGGCAGGAGCTTTTAATAAAAAAATAGTGATGCAGATGTGTGAGAACTGTAAAATGCCTTTTATTCTTCCCATAAGTAACCCAACGGAAAAAGCTGAAGCAACGCCGGAAGATATTTTCAGGTGGACCGACGGCAGGGCACTTCTCGCAACGGGAAGTCCTTTTAAACCTGTAATGCACAATGGAGAGGAAATCAGGATCGGTCAATGCAATAATTTCTTTGTATTTCCCGGAATCGGCCTTGGTATCATAGCATCGGGAGCAAAAGAGGTGCTTCCTTCCTTTTTTACTGCAGCAGCAAAAGCTGTGGTGGATAATATCATGGAAGAGGACTTTAAAAAAGGAATCCTTCTTCCACGCATCGGTCAGGTAGGAAAAATTTCCAGGGATGTTGCCGTTGCAGTGGGCAAAGCAGCCATCGATGCCGGAGTATGCAAAGAGACTCCATTTTCAGAATTTAATCACGATAATGATGCTGCAAAACTTGAGACCATTATTGATAAGATGAGATGGAATCCTCAGTATGTTGAGCTTCTCCCGGTTTAGACTGGATCTGTTTAGTGATCACCAGATTGAGTATAACTGCTATGAGGCAGATCTGGACAGCGTTCCAGCGTCTCACAACAAACATAAAAAGAGCATTCGTGACTCTGTCAGAAATGAGCTCTTTCTTATAAAAAACTGAGAACCTGAATATTCTTTCAAAACGCCATGGCAGCATAACCTTTTGCCATGGCGTTGTATTTTTACCCGATATTTTCAATTTGATCATCATTTCCCTATTTTTCGACAGTTCTCAATAATGATCAGCTGTGGCAGGATTTGGGAGTTGATGTTCAGTTAAGGATCGAAAATTTTATAAGTTGAACGAGATTGCTTGTCTTCCGGCCCATCT
>WFQS01000194.1 GCA_015486915.1 Desulfobacteraceae bacterium | reverse complement strand
ACATAGCATTAGTATGCTTTTGCAGTCCCAAATAAACGAATATGAAGCACTGGCCAAACATTTACATTATAAATCGAATATGTACAAATATTAACTTGGATTCCATTTTAAAGCCCTCAGTTTTTTTCATTGAACAGGGCAAAAATGAATCCGGAAAACAGGAACATTTACCCCAAATTAAGGAGGAAAAACAAGATGAAATGTAAACAATTTTTAACCCTGGCCAGTCTTTTAATTTTTACAGTGGTCCTTGTATTTGCCACAGGTGTTCAGGTGCAGGCAAAAACTTACAAAGTGGGGATGTCACTTGCCATAACAGGTCCCACGTCCGATGCTGGAAATCCCTATTCCAAGGGTGTTGCCGATTATTTTAAATTTGCAAATGCAACAAAAATACTTGGAAATGACACCATTGACTGCATGATCCGGGATGACCAGTATAAAACAAGTATTACAAAAAGAAATTTTGAGGAATATCTCGATGACGGAATAGTCCTGTATCTCAATTATTCCACGGGTTCCACCCTGGCATTGAAAAGGGATTTTGAAGAGGAAAAAATCCCCGTTATTCCCGCTTCCTACCATGCTGGCAATGTCATTAATTCCCACTATATCTTCCTGCCCGTGGCATCCTATTCCGAACAGCTCGTGGCATTATCGGAATTTGTGGTAAATCACCATAAAAACGGAACTGCAAAAGTTGCAATGTTCATCCACCCTTCAGCCTTTGGCAGGGGACCTGTTGCCGATGTAAAAAAAGCGGTAAAAGCAGGTTTGAATATGGATATAGTTGAAGTTGTGGAACATGGCAAGGACCTTGATAATTCCGCCATGCTTAAACGCCTGATGAGCAAGGGAGTCCAGTATGTGCTCTGCCATACTGTTCAGTCCCCGGTGGCAACTCTTTTAAAAGATTCCGCACGTCTCGGTTTAACGGCAAAAACCTATGGCGAAAAGGGAAAACTGACCTTTCTCGGGGTTCACTACACCGGCGGTAACGATCTCATTGCCCTTGCAGGACCTGCTGCAGAAGGGTATGTATGGTCATGTTCCTTTAATCTTACATCGGAACCAGGACCTGCCACAGACAAACAGCTTGCCCTTGCCAAAAAATACGGAAGGGATGCCAAAGCTGCCAATTCCCATAATTATGCCGCAGGTATTCTCGTTGCCCAGATCACCACGGAAGCCATGAGAAGAGCCAAGGCTGACGGTCTTAAAATCACCAAAAAAACCCTTTTTAATGAACTCAATGCCATGCACGGTGCAAAGGCATATTATCCATACACCACAATAGGTCCTGTGACATATTCAAAAACCGATCGTGCCGGTGTGGATATGCTCCAGATCTATTCTGTGCAGCACGGTGTGTTCAAGAAAATCGGTAAACCCATAGAATCCGAGTACATGAAAAAAATTAAATAGAGAAAAGAATGTATGGCAAATCTGCTTGAAGTAAACAATATTGAAGTGGTGTACAACGATATCATCCAGGTTCTCCGCGGTGTCAGCCTGCATGTGCCAGAGGGAGGCATTGTCTCTCTCTTAGGCACAAACGGTGCAGGAAAAACAACCACTTTAAGGGCTGTAAGCGGCCTTCTCAAACCCGAAAACGGAATAATAAAAGAAGGCCGCATCACCTTTGACGGCGCTGATACAACAAATCTCATGGGCACCGATATTGTAAAACTCGGTGCAGTGATGGTGCCCGAGGGCAGAAGGATTTTCAAACATCTCACGGTGAATGAAAACATAATTGTGGGCTCCATTACGAGAAAGGACGGTGCCGCAGCCATTAAAAAAGACAGGGAACTGATGTACAGGCATTTTCCAAGGCTATCCAAAGTTACAAACAGAATGGCGGGTTACAGCTCCGGCGGAGAGCAGCAGATGATCGCCATTGCAAGGGCTCTCATGGCCTCCCCGAAAATGCTGATGCTTGACGAGCCTTCCCTGGGCCTTGCACCCCTGCTTGTAAAGGAGATCTTTGATACCATCGGGCAGATCAATAAAGACCTTGGCACCACCATACTTGTGGTGGAGCAGAATGCCAAGGTCGCCCTTGCCATTTCCGATTATGCCTATATAATGGAATCCGGCAGGATTGTTCTTGAAGGCCCCTCAAAGGAACTGCAGGACAACCCCGATGTCAAAGAATTTTATATGGGAATCACCAAGGGAGGGAGCAGGAAATCATTTAAAAACGTTAAATCCTACAAAAGACGGAAGCGCTGGATGTAGTATCTCCGGTTTTTTTAAATTGGCAAAAGAGTTTTTATATAAATATGAAACAGGATGCAAATGAACAGCATGCTATTTCTCAATTGGTTGAGAGGCGGCCGGGCCAATCCAGTTCCGCCTCATGGCGGTTATGAAATATGAATATACTGGTTGGATATAACGGCGGAGAAGCCTGCAGAACTGCATTATCCCTTGCAAAGGATATGGCGGAAATCTTTGATAGTTCCTTTGTTTATGTAATCACATCCATGAAAGGTGGAGCATCGGAAAAACAGGCAGATATCATTGCAGCTGAAAAAGGACTTGAGTCTGCAGAAAATT
>WFQS01000193.1 GCA_015486915.1 Desulfobacteraceae bacterium | reverse complement strand
TCTTTTAAGGCAGACCGTTTTTCTAAAAGAATTTCCAATTGATCACATAAAATTCCACAACGGTTCAAAACTTATTATCCCAAAAAATAAGATCGTTTACATCACACAGGACCATTCAGGTGTTGCCAGGCGTTTTGAAGAAGAATTCAGCAGTATGGGAATTAAAACAAAAATTATCAATATGGATCAAGTCTGCTCTGCTGCTGTTAAGAGCCCCCATGAATCTCAAGTCATAACCAGCGATAATACTTTAGAGCTTAAAAATATTGCAGGTCTTATTATAATTTCCGATTCCCTTAAATACCATGACAGGGAAACTGCAGAAAAATTTTTAAAATCTGCTTTTATTCTTACAAAAAAATCTGCTCCTGCTCTCATTGAATCAGCTGAAAAGACCGGAAGTTTTTTTGCAACTGTATCCTTTCTAGGCGGCAAATTCGGATTTAAAGGCTCATCAATTGCAGAACCTGTACAGGGCGGGCTTGCAGGGCTTGCCAAAACCGCAGATATTGAATGGACAAATGTTCTCTGCCACAGTATTGAAATGCCTGAAAATATAGAAGAATGCATGAAAAATATCGAAACAGCGGTAATGTTCACAATGACACACGGCAATGTGGAAATGGGTATAAGTGATAATATCTGCTACATCCCCCAATTAATAGACAATAATGCAGAGAAAACCGGTGCAGATCTTAATAACAGTGATGTGATGATTATAACAGGAGGCGCAAAGGGGGTTACTGCAAGGTGTGCCATTGCAATTGCAGAAAAATATTTACCCAAAATTGTCCTCATTGGAAGAAGTGTCAAACCCCATGACGAACCCAAATGGTTAAAAGGCCTTTTAAGTGAGACAGAAATAAAACAGGCTATTTTTTCAAATCAATCCGGACAAAAGCGGCTAAGCCCTTCTGAAATCAATAAAAAATATAAAGAAATCATATCCAATCGTGAAATAAAAAATACACTTGAAAAAATAAAAAATTTTGGATCTGAAGTTAAATATTATTCAGCAGATATCAGAGATAGTGAAAAAATCAATTCCATACTGACAGATGTAAGAGAAACCTTCGGTAAAATAACCGGGATCATCCACGGTGCAGGTGTTGTGGAGGATAAATTTATTGCTGACAAGAGTGAGATTCAATTTTCAAAGGTCTTTGACACAAAGGTAAAAGGGATGCATAACCTTCTTGATGCATCAACAGAAGATAAACTGAAGTATTTCATTCTGTTTTCATCAATTGCCGCAAGGACCGGAAACAGGGGACAGTCTGACTATGCCATGGCAAATGAAGTTTTAAATAAAACAGCTCAGAAAAATGCAAAGATCAATTCAAAGCTCAATGGACAATGCAGATTCATTTCCATGAACTGGGGACCCTGGGAGGGCGGCATGGTAAATGCCTCACTTAAACGGGAATTTTTAAAAAGAGGCATTGACCTTATACCCTTAAAACAGGGAGCAGAAGCACTGATTGATGAGATGGGTGTACATCAGGATACAGCGGGAAACAGACCCTGCCCCGTAGAAGTTATAGTGGGAGCGCATTTGATTCAAAACAGCAGGTATGAAGATATAGAAACACTGCCAAAATCACAACTAAAAGAAAAATTAGAAAAACCGCTGGAAAAAAAGTCTACAAAAAACATAACATCTCAATTGACCACTGCCTGGTCAACATCCATGGGCCTTGAATCATGCCCTGTTCTTCATTCCCACAGGATAGCAGGGGAACCTGTTGTACCATTTGCTTTGATCATGGAATTGTTTGCCCATGGATCAGAAATAGCTAATCCCGGTCTTTATTTTTACGGATTGGACAGGATAAGGCTGCTTAAAGGGATTAAACCGGGATCAAAAGAAATACATATCGATGTAAAGACCGGTAAATGCAGGCCATCGGGAAATAATTTTAAAATTGACGGTGCAATTGTTTCACAAAATATTTCACCGGATATTGAATCAGGATCAGAAAATATAGAAAATCTTCACTCACAATGCGTTATCCTGCTGAAAGACAGACTTCCTGCTCCGCCCGTGAACTCTGTATCAGGCATAGAGACCGAGGCCTTTAAACCGTGCGGTTTTTCCGTTGACAAGGCATATGAATCGATTCTTTTCCACGGTAAAGCAATGCAGGGTATAAAATCCATTACCGGAATTTCAAAAACATCCATTGAGGTGATCTCCTCCCAAACGCCACCCCCGGAAACCTGGCTTAAAACTGTCCACAGGAAACAATGGATAATTAATCCTTTAATTATTGATTCGGCATTTCAGGCGGTAATAATATGGTGTTATGAAACAACGGGGAAGGTATGTCTGCCATCCTATATCGCAAATTTCAGGATATATTCCTCCTTTGCAAAATGCAGAGGAGATGTAAAAATTGTTTTTACAAAAAACAGGCAGACCAACCACAGCATAAGCGGTTATTTTACTTTTCTTGATGAGAATAATATCGTCATTGCGGCTATAACGGGATTTGAAGCTGTAGTGGAACCGTCTCTGCTCAACAAATTTACAGCTTCAAAGCAATATGATTCACATAATATTATATGTTCAAAGGAGCAAATTATTGCCTTTGCAACGGGAAAGCCTTCTATTGCATTCGGAGATAAATATAATATTTTTGACAATGAGCGCAAGATAGCAAGGTTGCCTGGCCCTCCGTATTGTTTCATGGACAGAGTAATAAAAGCAGATCACACGCCATGGGAGATGAAACCGGGAGGGTGGATTGAAGCTGAATTTGATCTTCCCTGTGACGGATGGTTCTTCAGGGCAGACGGAGGATCAGATATCCTGCCTTTCAGCATTCTTCTTGAAATAGCCCTGCAGCCATGCGGATGGCTTGCCGCATATGCCGGATCTGCATTGAAAAGCAGTAAAAGGCTGTTTTTCAGGAATCTTGGAGGTGAGGCTGAAGTCATAAAGCCTGTTTACCGGGATATGGAATGCCTGACCATGAAAGCCCGCATGACAAATGTATCCGAAGCAGGCGGGATGATCATCCAGGACTTTGATATGGAAGTTCTAAAAGGCAAAGACTGCCTTTACAGAGGTCATACCAATTTCGGTTTTTTCACGAAACAGGCCCTTGAAAGCCAGGCGGGAATACAAAAACCAAAATTTAATTATATGCCTTCGAACAGGGAATTAAAAAATGCTGAATCCTTTATATTAAAAGACTTTGCCCCTTTGACTCCGGATGATTTAAATTATGATCAAAACAACGGTATGCCGGCAAAGGCACTTAAAATGATTGATACAATCGATCTTTTTATTCCCCAAGGCGGCCAGTATAAAAAGGGCTATATAAAAGCCAGCAAAAAAGTTGATCCCGATGAATGGTTTTTTAAAGCCCATTTTTTCCAGGACCCTGTCTGTCCGGGCTCCCTTGGCGTAGAATCTTTTCTCCAGCTCATCAGGTTCTTTGCATTGAAAAAATTTAAATTTTCTCCCGATGAATTTAAGACTCAGATGATACCTCATACCCACAAATGGTTATACAGGGGACAAATTGTTCCGAAAAACTCAAATATTGAAGTGCACGCACATATCAAGGATATTAAAGAATCGGAATTTCCTGAAATCACCGCAGACGGTGAAATTTTTGTTGACGGGCTGCGTATCTACGAAATGGAAAATTTCACCCTCGCCATTACACCAAAGCACCAGCGTGAAATCAGATGTGCAAAAAACATGGCCAGAACAAAAAAATGAACTATTTTCCGGTAAATTTAGGTTTTCTTTTTTCCGTAAAAGCTGCTACCGCCTCAAACAGGTCGTCGGAGGGAATAATGTTGGAACTTATGGATGCCACATATTTTAATCCGTCATCAATGCTCTTACCTATTCCATGGTTGAGAACATCCTTTGATGCCTGCACGGCAATGGGAGAACAGTCTGCAATATCCAATGCCATTTTTTCAGCACCGGCCATCAAAGTATCCTGATCCTGAAAAACCCCATTAAGGAGCAGTACATCCTTTGCATGGTCTGCAGTAATATTTTTTGCAGTATAGGCAAGCTCCCGCGTTATACCCTGGCCCACAATGTGGGGTAATCTCTGGAGAACCCCAACATCTGCAACAAATCCCACGGCTGCTTCTCTTAAGGAAAAAAGAGCGTCTTTAGAACCCAGTCGTATATCACAGGCTGTTATCATATCAAGGCCAGCTCCAATGCAATACCCGTGAACAGCAGCAATAACAGGTTTTCTGCATTCTTCTATACAGGTCATGGTCTTTTGAAGTGAATAAATTTTCTGTATCAACTGCCATTTGATACCGCCTTTCTGGGCAGGGTCCAGCAACTCGGGAATTTCACCCATCATACCCATTAAATCAATACCTGCACAGAACCCCGAACCTTTTCCTGCAAGGATGATTACCCTGATGTCCGGATCATTGTTCAAAGATTTAAAAACTTCCGGAGCTTCTTTCCAGGCAGGTGGATTCATTGCATTTTTTTTATCCGGACGATTAAGAAATACCCAGGCAATGGGAGCTTTTTTTTCAATTATATAATATTTGTATTTACTCATTTTTGTCCTCTGTCAGCCAAATGGCCGTTTTTTTGTATGAAACTTTTGTAAATTAAAGATGTTGAAATGTTCTGGATTTCAAAGAATTACAAATCTGCACAGCATTGAGGTCAACTTACCAACTTTCTCAAAATTTAGCAAATCACATTGATCCATCATGGTTTATCCTATTCCAAATGAAATAGCTTTCCGGAAAATTCTATAAACAAAGTCAATTTGAGTTGTATCCATTATTCCAATAGCATTGAAATGGCTTATATGAATTATCAATTTGTAAAATCTTATATTATTATATATTAACTCTTCATCTATAAAAATTAAAATTCAGGTAGCAGATGGAATTTTTGGAAAGGTATTATGATTGTCCGGGTGCATATTAGTCCCAAAGTGGAAAAAAAACTGATTCAGATGGAAAAGCAGGTAAAAGCACCTTTTATTGCTGCACAAAGGGCAAGACGGATCATTGAGGATGTCTTTAAAGGGAGCCGGTTTACCAATGCAGGTAAATTAACCCATAAAAAGGATGCGCGCATAAAAAACTTGTATAAATTTAATCTTGGAAGTGGATACAGGCTTGTCTGTATCAGGAAAAAATCTAATTTCTTTTTCCTGTTCATAGGGTCCCATGATGCCTGTGATGCCTGGCTTAACAGGCATAGCAATAAGAACTCCCACAAAAGGGGATTGCCCATGAATTCCTATAACGGCCATGAGGCCGAGCTGGACAGCGCTACGGAGCCTCAAAAAATCAGAAATTTTGACGAACATATAAAAAGCATTTGTGACTCTGTGCAAAATGAGCTCTTTCTTATAAATGTTAAGCGGCAAAGTATAAAACCATGTTCCCATGTATCAAAGACTCTGAACAGGACTGAAGATGATCATTTTCTGATTTCAGAAATAAGTGACAAAATTCTCAGACGAATTTTCAGTGGCCTGGTTAACAATGAATGTTAAAATTTATACCTTTTATTGGAGAGCCATTTATATGGCCTTAAACTTTTGATTTTACAGGTGAACCGATAGCTGCATAAAGGAGATAGGATTGAAAAAAAATACATCTGACAAAAAGATTCATCAGGATATGACAGTTCTGGATATAATTTCAAAATATCGCCAAACCGAAGTTGTTTTTAAGGGATATGACAAAAGTGCAGGTGAATGTGTCTGCTGCAATGCTCTTTTTGAGCCCTTGAAAAATATTGCAGTAAAATATGACCTGAACCTTGAACAATTAATGGCTGATCTGGAAAAAGTTGTTAATGGAAACAGCCTCACCAAGACCTTTCAAACCAGTTAAATTTATTATCTTTAAAACTGTTATTATTGCGGTATTATCTTGTCGCTGGGTCATTCTTGTATTTTTTGGATTTTATCGTTTAAAAAGGGGATTAATTTGAAAAGAAGTAAAAGAATAATAGTGGTCTCCCACTGCCTTCTGAATGCAAATGCCAAAGTTGGACCTCTGGCAGAGTATCCTGGTGTTTTACGGCAGGCAATGGACCAGTTTATCGAAGATGGAACAGGGATACTGCAACTGCCGTGTCCTGAATCCTCCTACCTTGGTATCAACCGTTGGGGAATGTGTTATGAACAATATAACCATCCGAATTTTCGGCGACACTGCCGGAATATACTGACACCGTCTTTGGATCAGATTGAGATGTTTATTACGGCAGGATATGAAATTCTGGGTGTCATAGGTGCAGACGGCAGCCCCAACTGCGGGGTTACAAAAATTCCATCAGGTCTTAGTGGCGGTGTTATTAGAAATACCAAAGATGTTGAGAAACAGCTTGACAATTTTCGATACATTGAAGGAACAGGTGTTTTTTTCAATGTATTGAATGAATTACTGCAAAATCGCGGTATATCCGTAAAGTTTATGGCAGTTGATGAAAATAATCCATCAACCATAATTATGCTTTAAAAATGGAGTGAAAAATGAACAAACGGAGAATATATATACTTGTGCTGATAACCCTGATTGCCTCGGTATTGGAGGCTTATGCCACAGCAGGATTTGCGGCAGATTCATCATGGGAGAAAATAGGAAAAAAAGGTGAACTGGTAGTCGGCTTTTGTGCCCAGTACCCACCTTTTGAATTCAAGACAGAAACAGGCGAATTCAAAGGATTTGATGTGGATCTTGCCAATGCCATAGGTCAGGAACTCGACATTCCCGTAAAATTTAAGGATGGGGAATGGCAGGGCTTAATCGCCGGTATGAAAAACGGAAAGTATGATATCCTTATCACCTGTATGGGTAAAACAACAGCCAGAGAACAGAATGTTAATTTCAGTGATGTTTATTATAACCTTACCGATATGATTATTGTCCGCAAAGATGAGGAGATCATAAAGGGAAAAGCAGACCTCAAGAGTAAGGTAGTAGGTGCGCAGATGGCCACCAGCAGCGAAACAGTTCTGGATGGATTGGCAGATTTTGTGGGCGAAGCCAAGAAATACAACTATACAACGGAAGCTTTTCTTGATTTGAAATACAAACGTATAGATGCATTGGTTTGCGGGATTGCCTATGCAATAATGCAGATAAAAAAAGATCCTTCATACAAAATTGTTGGGAACCCATTGCATTCTACAGAAATAGTTATAGCGCTTCCCAAGTACGCTAATGCCCTTACGGCCAAAATAAATTCAGCTCTTGCCAAAGTCCGAACAAATGGAAGGTATAAAAAAATTTACGATAAATGGCTTAATGTAAATCAATAGTATCCTTAATCGCAGGATTGTGTCGTATGGACGGATTTCAATTTGATATCATCATAAAAAATCATCGGGAGCTTATCACAGGGGCAGGCATAACTCTGAAAATAACTTTAATTTCTTATATTATCGCCTTGATTATCGGGATTGTCGTTGGTATTGCCCGCTCCCAACCCGGATGGATCGGGCGGTTCTTTTATCCATATGTGGAAGTATTCAGAGGTACACCGTTACTTATTCAGCTGTTTTTTATTTACTATGCCTTACCCTCAATCGGCATTACCATGAATAATTACATTGCTGCATATATCGGTATTGGATTATGTGGCGGGGCTTATATTTCTGAAATTATAAGAGGCAGCCTGTATTCAGTTGAAAAAGGACAGGCCGAGGCCGCATTTTCCCTGGGTCTTTCCAGATTTCAGACTATGCGCTTAATTATTCTGCCCCAGGCACTTCCTGTGGCAATTCCTCCGCTGATGAATTCATTCTCTGCCCAACTCAAAGAAACCTCTCTGGTTTCCGTATTGGCCATTAACGAACTCACTCGATCTGGACAAATGGTATATTCAAGAACTTTCAGGCCTTTCGAGATCTATCTTGCAGTGGGAATTCTCTATTTTATCATGACATTCACCGTCTCTATGATTTCAAGATATTTAGAGGGTGTATTTCAAATAAGTGGAAAACTTTCCCATGGATAACCCCACAACGATACTTAATCAATTATTAAGTTAAGCTTTTTATAAGAAAAAGCTCGTTTTTGACGGAGCAACTGACGCTCTTTTTATGTTCGTCAAAATATCTGATTTTTTGAGGCACTGTAACGCAGTTGAAATCGGCCTCATGGCCGTTAATAAAAATAGTGTAAAAGATTCTTTGTAAATTCTATTTTCAGTAAATACTCAGGTTTTTAAAATCAGGGGTTGAAAATGCCGGTTTTGTGAGGGATAGCCTGGGGAATAATTTTGTCGCAATAAAAAAAGGACTTAAAATTACTTCTAAGTCCCTGATTTTATTATATGGAGGCGGCTTCCAGATTCGAACTGGAGAATAACGGCTTTGCAGGCCGTCGCCTTACCACTTGGCCAAGCCGCCTAAAAAAAAATGGAGCGGGAAACGGGATTTGAACCCGCGACTTCGACCTTGGCAAGGTCGCACTCTACCACTGAGTTATTCCCGCTCAGTTAAACAAGGGCTTTATATACGCCTGACATGTTTTTGTCAATATTAAAATTAAAAATCAGAAAATTTTCTGATATAAAATTATTTATTCTCTTTCTTTTTCCAGTCCGCCAGAAATGCCGCTATCCCCTTGTCCGTCATTGGATGGGAAGCAAGAGCCTTCAACACCTTATGTGGAATTGTTGCAATATCCGCCCCGAGAAGAGCTGAATTCAGAACATGGAGAGGGTTTCTGATACTTGCAACAATTACTTCCGTATCAAACATGTAATTTGAATAGATTTCAACAATATTTTCAATGAGGTCCATGCCGTCCTGGGACAGATCGTCTAATCTGCCCACAAACGGACTTGCATAGCTTGCGCCTGCCTTGGCCGCCATCAAAGCCTGGAGAGGAGAAAAAATAAGGGTTACATTTGTCCTTATACCTTCTGCTGAGAGCGTCCTTACAGCCTTGAGCCCCTCTGTTGTCATTGGGATTTTAACAACAATATTACCGGCAATTTCAGCAAGTTTTCTTGCCTCATCCACCATCCCCTGATATTCAAGGCTTATAACCTCTGCACTGACAGGTCCGTCAACAATTGAGCAGATCTCTTTTATAATAGATGTGAACTCCCCATCTTCCTTTGCAATAAGTGAGGGATTGGTTGTTACTCCGTCAACCATGCCCATACTGTTTGCATCTTTAATCTCTTCGATATTTGCTGTATCAATAAAAAACTTCAATCAGGTATCCTCCAAAAAATATAAAAAATAATATAACTGCTAAAAAAAGTTCCAATGCAATATTTAAAGATCCGATTCAGAAAAAACAACAACCTTCTGGTCAGGGATATTTTCAACTTTCTTTAAAAGATCTGCCGCACTTTTTTTTAAAACAGGGTGAATAATCTCAGGGTTTATATCACAAAGGGGCTTTAAAACAAAGCATCTTTTATGCATTCTTGGATGGGGAATTGTAAGGTACCCGGTATCAATGATATTTCCCTTGAATAAAATAATATCAAGGTCAATGAGCCTTGGACCGAATCTTACCTGTTTTTCAAACTGCCCGAGTTTTTCTTCAATTTCCTTTAAAGCCTTCATGAGACTCACAGGCTCCAGCATGGTATTGATTTTAACAACAGCGTTAACAAACCAGTCCTGATCTGTATAGTCAACCGGTTCAGTTTTATAAAAATAAGAGACCTTTATAACACTGGTTGTTTCAAGCTGATTTAAATATTCTATTCCCTTAAGGCAGTTTTTATATTTTTGCCCAATATTTGAACCAATTGAAATAAATACAGACAGGTTTTCTTCCATCACGTGTATTTAACCTCAACGGTATTTGAGATACTGCTAAGGACATTATTTTCTGAATACGCCCTGATCCTGTAATAATATTGAAATCCTTTTTTAATTTTTTCCGTAAAGTTTAACCGATCCGGAGAAACTTCTGCAATTTTCTCATACTGAAGCGGGCAGCCTTTGCATCCGTTTCCCGAAAGATCCCTCTCTGCCCTGAAAATCCTAAATCCACGGCATTTTGACTGTTGGTTTTTTTTATCATTGTAAGTCCATTTAAGAATAATTCTGTCATTGGAAAGGTTGTATGTCAGGGCAACAGGCGGAGCCGGCATGTATTTCAACGGAGGAAGTGGAGGGGCTTTTTTACCGCAGCCTGCAACAAGAGTGAAAGTCCCTGCTGACATTATGGAAACTAAGATAACGGCCATGAGGCCGGGTTGGACTGCGTTACGGAGCCTCTCGACAAACTTAAAAAGAGCATCAGTTACTATGCCAAAAGAGAATTTTTTATTATAACAAAACACAGGGGAAGAAAAAATATTTTTTTTAATTTTGTAGTTCATTTGTGTAAATTTCCAATCTGATTCACCTGAATGATAAAAATAATTATGTTAACCATATATGAAATCTAAAAAAGGTTCGTTAAAAAAGGAACAGGCACAATTTAAGCGCCCGCAATTTTATTGTTTAAAATCTTTTTCAGCTTTTTCAACGGCTTTTTTTACTGTTTCATAACCTGTACCGCCATGTGTAATTCTTCTTGAAATCATTTTTTCTATGGAAAGATATTCAAAAACGCCGGCATCAATAAGATCTGAGAATTGCCTGAAGTCATCCACTGAAAGCTCATGAAGTTCCTTTCCCTTTCCAAGGGCATAGGCAACAGCCCTGCCTGAAACTGAATGTGCCTGCCTGAATGGCATACCTTTTCCAACAAGATAATCTGCAAGATCCGTTGCATTTAAAAATCCATGTTCACACGCAGAATACATGACAGATCTGCTTACCTCTATGTTTGGAATCATTGCAGCATAAATTTCAAGGCAGGCCTTTAAGGTATCAACCGTATCAAAAAGAGGTTCCTTGTCCTCCTGCATATCCCGGTTGTATGTCATTGGAAGAGATTTCATAAGGGTTATTATGGCCATGAGGTTGCCCACGACCCTTGCGGTTTTTCCCCTTACAAGTTCAGACACATCGGGGTTTTTTTTCTGGGGCATTATGCTTGATCCGGTGGTAAAGGCATCTGAAATCGTAATAAAGGAAAATTCTGAACTTGACCACAGCACAAACTCTTCGGAGAGCCTTGACAGATGAATCATGCAGATGGAGGCATGTGAGATAAACTCCATGGCAAAATCCCGGTCGGCAACACAGTCCATACTGTTATCGGAAATTTTTGAAAATCCGAGAAGTTTTCGTGTATATTCCCTGTTTAAAGGATATGTTGTACCTGCAAGGGCAGCGGCGCCAAGTGGCATCACATCCGAGCGTTTAAGTGAATCCTCAAATCTTTCGGCATCCCTTTTAAACATTTCATAATAGGCCATGAGATGGTGGGAAAACAAAACCGGCTGGGCCCTTTGAAGATGAGTATAACCCGGCATCACTACATCAATATACTTTTTTGCACTGTTAACGAGAATTTTCTGCAGTGTTTCAAGGGATCGGATAATTTTTTTTGTTTCAGCAATAATATAAAGTCTTATGTCAAGGGCAACCTGATCATTCCTGCTTCTTCCCGTGTGAAGCTTTCTTGCTGCATCTCCTGATTTTTCAGCAAGGGCTGATTCAATGTGCATGTGGATATCTTCAAGGGAATCTGAAAAGACAAATTTCCCATCTTCAATATCTTTTTGAACATTCTCAAGCCCCTTTACAATAATGTCTGCTTCACCATCCGTGATTATGGATTCATGGGCAAGCATTTTTGCATGGGCAATACTGCCTTTAATATCATGGGCGTACAATTTTTTATCCACGTTAATGGATGACGTGAATTTTTCAACCAGTTTGTCAGTGCCTGTGGAAAATCTTCCATCCCATAGTTTTTCAGCCATTTTAATTATTTCCCTTTAGTTCTTTATCCACAGCATCAAGATATTCCCGAATGGCATACCGAATATTTTCAAGGACTTCTTTTGTGGTTTCACCCTGGGACCAGCAGCCGGGCAGACCCGTTATTTCCCGGTAAGCTTTCTTATCCTGAGCCTTAATGAATTAAGCCTGATAAAACCTTCTGCATCCTTCTGGGTATAGACATCATCATCCTCAAATGTGGCAAAGTCTTCACTGTATATGCTCTGATCAGATTCCCTGCCAAGGACGTAGCATCCTCCTTTGTAAAGTTTCAGCCTCACCCTGCCTGAAACATTTTTCTGGGTATCATCAATCATTTTCTGTAAAATTTCCATTTCAGGTGAAAACCAGAACCCATTATAAACAAGCTCGGCATATTTTGGAATAAGTGAGTCCCTTAAATGTGCAACCTCCCTGTCAAGGGTGATGGACTCCATATTCATGTGGGCAAGCCTTAAAACAGTGCCCCCCGGAGTTTCATAAACTCCCCTTGATTTCATTCCCACGAACC
Organism: Desulfobacteraceae bacterium; assembly: GCA_015486915.1. The sequence continues at coordinate 111 of WFQS01000193.1, read as the reverse complement.
TGTTTTCAACTATATCAATCCTTCCGATTCCGTTTCTTCCGGCAATTGTGTTAAGATTTTTTAACATTACTGCCGGAGACATCTCTTGTCCGTTGATTGCAACAGGGTCAC
>WFQS01000192.1 GCA_015486915.1 Desulfobacteraceae bacterium | reverse complement strand
GGAAAGCACCATGTAAATGGAATATGCAGTACAATAGTGTCATTGGTTATGGAAAAGCATTTATATTAGACAATAATGATGGTGATATGGAAAGAAAGAAAACAGCACTGAATGCTATTATCCGGCAGTATTCCGATGAAGGTTTTTCATTACCCGACGTGAATATCGAAAAAATAGTTATCATCAGGGTCAGGATAGATCATATGACAGGTAAGCATTCCAGCATTACCTGAAAGCATAAAAGCTGTGTTGAGAGTTGAAATGAATAATTTGTTTAAAAAAAATCCCATTGTAAGTGTTATTATACCTTCATTCAACAGGGGATGGGTTGTGGCAGAAGCCGTTGAATCCGTGATAGCACAGGATTACCATCCCCTGGAAATCATTGTTGTTGATGATGGATCAACAGATGATACAGGTGAAAAACTTATGCCCTTCAGGGAAAAAATTATATTATTGGAACAGGAAAACAGAGGTGTCAGTGCTGCGAGAAATGCCGGTATAAAGGCTGCAGGTGGTGAATTTATCGCATTTCTCGACTCAGATGATCTCTGGATGCCCGGGAAAATATCCTGTCAGATTAATTTTTTTAATGATAATCCGGATGCAATGATATGCCAGACCGAAGAGATATGGATAAGGAATGGTAAACGGGTTAATCCAAAGAAAAAACATAAAAAATTATCAGGTATGATTTTTGAGCCCTCTCTTAACCTCTGCCTCGTGAGCCCTTCTGCTGTGATGATGAAAAAATCTCTTTTTAAAATTAAAGGAAATTTTGATGAAGACCTGCCTGCATGCGAGGATTATGATCTGTGGCTTAGAATAAGCTCAACTATCCCTGTTTACCTGATTGATACACCTCTGATTATAAAAAGAGGTGGGCACAATGACCAGCTTTCCGGGAATCACTCCCTCGATAAATTCAGAATACAATCCCTTGAAAAACTTTTAAAAGAGAATCAGTTAACAGAAAAACAGCGCATAATGGTAATTAAAGTCCTTAATGAAAAATGCAGGATTTACGCCCAAGGCTGTTTAAAAAGGGGGAGAACAGGGGAAGCAGAGTATTATTTATATGGCCGTTATGAGAAATTAGAGGCCTGAAATATCAATTTTATAATAAGTTGCCGAGTCGCTTTCTTCTTCTTTCACCTCAACTTCCATTATTCTGCATCTTGACTCTATCTGCTGAATTCTCAGGTTTGCGTTGGGACAGAAGATCATTGTTCCCGGCATTATTTTTTTCTTAACTTTTACTTCTGCAACGGGTTCTTGCTCTTTTGCAAATATCTGCAGCTTTTTTTTATACTGCAGCAGTTTTTTATTGTCATCTTCATATTCCTTTACAGCGTTTTCCCTGTTCTCAATTTTTTGAATAATTTTATCCTGAAGGGTAAAGGCAATATCAAGTTTTTTGCCTGCAGATTTTATTTTTTGCCGCAGTTCATTTATAATTTCACTTGTCCTGTCAAGTTCTGTTATATCGCCTGAAGCCTTTAATTTGCTGAGTTTTTTTTCAATATCCCTGAGTTTAATCTCTGAACGGTCCTGAATAAAAGCTAATTCGGCAATTTTAATATTCAGGTCATTATTTTTAGTTTCCAATTCTTTAATCTTTTCTTTTGCTACTTTAACGGCCTCGATATTTTCTTTTTGTTTTTTGTCTGCCTGATTGATGAAGAATTCAATATGTTCGTTCAGGCCTGCTTTAATTATTGAGGGCTGAGAAACGTCGGTTCCTATGTTTCCTGCAATGATTCCCCTTTTCGCTGAAATATAAGAAGAGATGATGTGGCCTGTTTCATTTATACATGTACCACTTAGCAATAGTTTTGAGTCAATGATCTCTTTTTGAATAATAATATCTCCAAAAGCCTTTATCTTTGAATTATTAACATATTTTGCCTGTACGGTTCCCTGTACTTTTATAATATCAGCATTAACAATTCCTGATGTAACATTCAGGTCGCCTGTAAGATCAATTTCAGCGGCTTCAACATCTTTTATGGTTAAATTCGCGCATTTTATGCTGAATCCTGCTTTGATTCCACCTTTGACAACGATATTGCCATCGAAATCTATATTGCCGGTTTTATAGTCCACATCATCCTGTATAGTTAATTCTGAAAGAACAGAAATGTTTCCCATGGCATCCTTATGGGGCATGCCATCGGAATCGGCAAAAATTTTCAGTTTGTCTTCTGAAAATCTGGTTCCTGTACTGCACCCGAAAGATAAATCTATTGGTTCTGCAACAGGTATTTCATCACCAAAAATATCAATTCCGGATTTGCCCTTAACGGCCATTGTTTTTTCTGCAAGCATGGTGTCCTTTGGCACAAATGGTATATCACCCCTGTCTTTAAAATCAATGCTTCCATCGGACAAAATTTTTCCAGCTTTTCTGAAATCAGTTTTGAAATAGTATTCTATTTTTGAATTTACGGGAAATTCGGGAATAATACCTTCTGCAATAACAAATGGCTCATCCTCAACTTTTGCATGTGCAAGCCATATTTTTATGAGTTGAGCATCCTTTATGCCAAATTGTATTTTATTGGTTTTTAAATATTCTTCTATAACATCAATGGTAATTGTATCTAAAAGGGGTTTTTTTATTTTTATCATTCCTGCAAGCCTGTCGTCTGTGATGATTAATTCAAGAAAATCATCGGGAAATTTTTCCTGCTGCTGATGTTCAGGCTTTTTATCGTCTGTTTTATCAATGCCGGGCTCTATCGTTCCGGAAGATTTAAATGCAAGTCTAATTATCATGTCAATGAGTTCGTTTGATAGAGAATGATTATCTGATTCCGGGCTTGAGTCCCTGTCTTCGGCAATTGTCTTATAATCGATATCTGCAGGGCTCATGGAAGTCTCCGATATATTTGAGATAATACCGGTTAGAATGTTTTTGATTTTATCTTTCATGTTGATAAATTCATTTGCAAAATTGTCCGGGGACGGGTGTATTTTTTTTTGGTCAATGAATTTTTCAAGGTTTAAAGGCATGTCTTTTTTTTGCTGTTCCGATTCCACACTGATCTTTGATCTAAGTATACGTATTCTTTTTTTCTTTTTTTCAATCTGATTGATAAAGCCCTGTTCCTTTTTTTTGAAATTAAGAGCTATTTTATACATCTGTTTGTTTTGAGTCCCGGTC
>WFQS01000191.1 GCA_015486915.1 Desulfobacteraceae bacterium | reverse complement strand
TGTTCAAAGTATTGATACTTCCCTGGGAAATTTTACAACAGGCGGAACCACAGCCAATCTTACTGCGCTGTGGGTGGCAAGGAACCGTTTTTTTTCTTCCCTTAACAAGCTTGACACCCATGGTGATTTTGGAGGGATAGAACAGGATGGCCTTATCGCAGCAATGCATTCATATTCCCTTGAAAAAGCTGTTATACTCGTCTCTGAAAGGGGACATTTCTCCCTTAAAAAAGCAGGAGGGATACTTGGAATAGGAAATAAAAACGTTATTCCTGTTGGTGTTGATGCAAAACAGAAAATGGATATGAGAAAACTCAACAGCATTATAAAAGACATTAAAAGGAATGGAAAAACAGGAATAATTTCCATTGTGGGGATTGCAGGAGCCACTGAAACCGGCACTATTGATCCTTTATGCGACATTGCAGACCTGTGTGAGGAGCACTCGATTAATTTTCATGTGGATGCAGCATGGGGAGGGCCTGTACTGCTTTCCGAAAGGTATGCTGATCTTCTAAAAGGAATTGAAAACGCAGATTCTGTTACCATTGATGCACACAAGCAGTTCTATCTTCCCATGACAAGCGGAATGGTCTATTTTAAAAATCCCTGTGCCCTTGACTGCATCTCATACCACTCCAATTATGTAAACCGTGCAGGAAGCGTTGACCTTGGAATAAAATCACTTGAAGGATCACGGGAGGCCCATTCCCTGATACTTGACAGCGCTTTAAAAATCATGGGCAGCCGCGGCTATGCCCTGATGATTGACCATGGGATAGAAACTGCTGCTCAATTTGCTGCGGAAATTTCAAAAAGAGAGCTTTTTGAGCTTGTTACTGAACCTGAAACAAATATTCTGACTTACAGAATCGCCCCGCCATCTTTGAAAAATAAAATGTCAGGCTCTGGTTCACGTGAAAAAATAAAAATCAACAGGGTCCTTGATGAAATAAATATTACCGTGCAGAGAAAACAGAGGGAAGCAGGGAAAAGTTTTGTTTCAAGGACAAGGCTGAAACGCAAACCAGGAGATCCATACGGAATCGTAGTGCTAAGGTCAGTCATCATGAATCCCATGACCGACATAAATATACTGAAAGAAATTCTTGATGAACAGGAAAAAATTTTTTTCTCTCTGTCATCTGATTAAGATTCCTCTCCGATTACTTTCATCAAAAAATAATCGGAAAGGAATTAACAATTCTGACTCAATAATATAATCACAGGTAAGCCATATGGTTTCAAGTCAAACATCAACTTCGATTTGGCATTATTTTTATCTCAACCCGCCTGTTTGCAGAAGCATCTGATGATACAGGCTGGGATTCACCAAAACCTATTGTTGTGATTCTAACAGGATCAACGCCCCTCTGGATTAACGCATTAGCAACTGCCTCGGCCCTTCTTTGTGACAATTTCATGTTATACTCGGCAGAGCCCCTTGAATCCGTATGCCCTTCAACGCGTATTCTGGTCTGAGGGTACTGATTTAAGATACGGGCCACCCTGTCTAATTCAGGATATGCACCAGCTTTAAGCGTAAAAGAATTAAAATTAAATAGAAAATCCGATTTAAATGTTGCGGTAAGAACATTCTGGGATCTTCTTATGCTTGCAGCATCAGAGGCTGCCACGGCGTTGTTCAATGCCGCTTCCTGCCTGTCCATGTAAGATCCCACCTGGCTGCCGCCCAAACCTCCCAGTGCGGCTCCTATGCCAGCTCCCACAAGGGTACTCTGCCTGTTATGCCCTATTGCCTGCCCCAGTATGGCCCCGACTCCGGCCCCCACAAGAGCTCCTTCTTTTGTTTTTATTTCAGTGTTTGTTGTTCCTGCACATGAGGCAATAAAAACTGCAAGCAGCCCTGCAACAATAATTTTATAATATTTCTTCATTTTCTTATTTCTCCTTTGTATAACGGTCATGAGGCCGAGCTAGTGGTTCTTAAACGACCTCAGAGAATCAAAGATTCTGACAAATATAGAAACTCTTATAATTAGCGGTACTTGGCAGGAATTTCATATAACTGCCATGAGGCAGATCTGAAGACTCTCAGACAGCCTCAAAGAATCAATGATTCTGACAAAAAATGAAACTCTTATGTTAAAACTTGTTTACAGGAGTTTCATATAAACGGGACATTAAACAAGTTACAGGTATTCTCCCAGATCTGATCTGCAAACATTTCAGGATTATTGCCTGTTATCTCAGCAAGCTTTAAAAAAACAAATCTTACAAATCCAGGTTCATTCCTTCTTGTTTTATTCTTCTTTGGAGCAGGAGTCAGATATGGTGCATCTGTTTCAATAAGAATCCTGTTTTCAGGAATCAAAGGAACAATTTCCCTTAAAAATGCTCCTCTTTTCTGTATAGTGACAATTCCTGTTATTCCAATATAATACCCAAGATCAAGATAGGCATGCAACTCCTTTTTCGATCCGCTGAAGCAATGTATGACCCCCCTTAAATTTCCCTTTTCCCTTGATTTAAGGATTTCCACAAGCCTGCCGTTTGAATCCCTTTCATGAAATATCACTGGCAGGTCCAATTCTTCAGCAGCATCCAACTGACGTTCCAGCCATTTTTCCTGATCACCTGCAGGGGAGTGCATTCTGTTGAAATCAAGTCCTGTTTCTCCCCATGCTTTAACTTTACTATTTTTAGTCATTTTTTTAAGAATGTCAAGTTTTTCCATGGAACAAGACTTTGACTCATGGGGGTGAACGCCCACTGATGCAAATAGTTCATTGCGTTTTTCTGCAAGGTCCACAGCCCGTCCGGAGCTTTCAACATCAATACCCACAATCATCATAGCTTTTACATCTGCATCATATGCACTGTTTAGAACCTCATCATAATCTTCTTTAAAGCACTTGTCATTGATATGGCAATGGCTGTCAAATAATTTCATTTTTCCCTTCTCCGCCCCATGGCGGTTATATACCTGATTTAAAAAGTTCTTCCGGCCGGCCTGCATTTATGTCAGGCCCTGGTGTATGCATGGTTGGAACAGTACCCTCTTTAAAGCATTCAAACCTGATTTTCTTTGAAGATTTTCCAGGAAGGAGTCCTGTTTCAGCATCAATTTTCGCAAACACTATGCCTTCGGGAACGTTAAATGTTCTTACCGGTTTACCGTCAAGTGCTTTTTTCATATAACCAAGCCAGATGGGACTTGCAGCCCTTGAACCGGTTTCTCCTTTACCAAGGGATTTTTCATTGTCAAAACCCACCCAGACCCCAGTTGTATACCTTGGCGTATATCCCAGAAACCAAGCATCATTGAGATTGTTTGTTGTACCGGTTTTTCCGGCGGCAGGTCTTTTAAGAGCTCTAACCCTCCACCCGGTTCCTGATTTCACAACACTTTCAAGGATATTTGTCATGATATAGGCAGTGGACATATCTATAACCTTCTGTCTGTTTATCTCGGA
>WFQS01000190.1 GCA_015486915.1 Desulfobacteraceae bacterium | reverse complement strand
AATATGTTCAAAGAAAACAATAAAAAAAACAAACACAAAAGTCCAAAATTCAAAGAATCTTATGATGAAGATTTTTGCTGGGAAGACCTGAAGGAAATTCAAAGCCGAAAGAAAAAAACAGGCAAACGGTCCCAGCGGAAAAGCGATATCAGGGACAAATGGTAGCGTTTTTCAACTATTAACAATTTTAAAGACAAAGGAGACAAAACATGAACAATACAACTGCTGAAAAACTTGAAACCGCCCCTGAATTCTGGGGCATTGCTTCAGCCATCGATATTTACGGTTGCGATCCTGAAAAAATCCGGGATGCAAAATTAATCAAACAATTTGTAATAGAGCTGTGCGATTTGATTGAAATGAAACGCTTTGGCGAAACCCAGGTGGTTCACTTTGGCGAGGATGAGAAAGTGGCCGGCTTTTCAATGATTCAGCTCATTGAAACCTCATTGATTTCCGCCCATTTTGCAAATCTAACCAATACGACATATCTAGATGTATTCAGCTGCAAAGCCTATGACCCTGAAGTTGTAAAAACATTTGCACAGAAGTATTTCGGCGGTTCCTTTTCCAAATTAAGCATTACCTACAGGCATTAGGGTGAGAGCATGAAGACGGTCATATATGAAAATTCGATGGATTGCCACCGGGTGTGGGAAGAACTTTGGCCGGTCAAAGGCCTGTTTGACCTGTGGCAGGTTCGTGCCTGCTTTCACGAGGCTTACCAGCGACCGCTCAGATTCCATGTGATTGAGCAGAATAAAAAGCCCGTCGGCCTGCTTGCCCTGTGTTGGGATGAAGAAACAGGCACCTGGGTGCAGTTTCCGGGGGAAACCTGGGACCACAAAACATGGCTGGAACAAAACAGACTGATCGCAAAAAGCCCTGAAGTGCTCACCAGATTGCTGGAATCTGTTCACGAACGCCTTCATTTGAGATACCTGGAATGGGATCCTTTGCTCGGTTTTATGAATCTGGCCCAAATCGATGAAGTCGGGTATCTTTTCTACCCCGGTCTGCTTGACTTTTCCATTGAAAATTACTGGCTCTCCTTTCCGGGTAAGTCCAGAAAAAAACGAAAGACGGAACTCAATAAACTCCAATCAAAACAAGTTACGTTTAGATTCAATCAGAAAAAAGATCTGGACCATCTGTTCCAGTTGAACCTGGAGTCTTTTGGAGACTATTCATATTTCAAGGATCCAAAATTTTTCAGGTCTTTTGAGAATCTGACCTTCCTTTTGGACAAACTGGGTATTCTCCGAATCATCACCGTATTGATTGATAACCAGATTGCAGCGGTGGATATGGGCGCCATGTGGAAAAATTCATGCACCGTTCTTGCTGGTGGAACCGATCCTCGATTCCCGGGAGTGGCGAAACTGATAAATCTTCACCACCTGGACTGGGCATGCTCACAGCGGCTTGATTCGGTTGATTTTCTCTGCGGAGATTTCAACTGGAAAGAACGATTCCATTTGACCCCCAGGCCGCTTTACCAAATTAAAATCGACAACGCGGCAACAATGAATCATAGGGGTTTTGATGAAAAACAAGTTGCCTGTTTATAAAGACAGAAGAGTTCTAGTGGTGGGCACGACATCGGACTACATTGACTGGATCAGAACATCCTGTCCCGGCCGTGCCCTGTTTATAACCGACCCCAATATCAGGAGGCGTTCACTGGAACCGTCCCCAGACCAGGAAGAAGAGATATTGTGTTCACTGGAAGACCCGGCTGAAGTCGGCACAGCGTTAAATGAACATCTTTTGGGCATGCATCAGGAAATTTCCGGTATAACCTGTTTTGACTGCGAATCCTTGGAGCTTGCGTCAACATTGGCCGAAAATATGAGCCTGCCGTACCCGAAAATTCAAGCCATCCGAAACACGAGGAACAAATATGTATCCAAACAGCTGTGGCAGGCAGAGGGCGTTCCCTGTCCGAAAACCATTCTTGTAAACGAAGCGGAAGACGCTGTCCGATTTCTGGAAACAACGGGCAACGGCGTGGTATTGAAACCCTTTTACGGAAGCGGCAGCGAACTGGTATTCAGGTGCAGAACCCGTGAAGAGTGTGAACAAGCCTATCTTATGATAAGGCAGGGTATTGAAGACAGGAGCGATAGCAGGCAATTTAAACAAAATTCACCGATTGCCGCACTGATGCTTGCGGAAGAGATGATCAACGGACCCGAGTTCAGCTGCGATTTCATTGTTGAAAACAACACAATCAGAATCATACGCATGACTAGTAAAATCAAGCACGCCAACAAACCGTTCGGAACGGTTACAGGTTATCTGCTTACTTCCAGACTGCCGGCATTTGCGGACGATCGGGAACTTGAAAGAATTCTGTTGAAAGGGGCCGCTGCCTTGGGTATTGAAAGGTCCATCTGTATGGTTGATTTTATATATCAGGGTGGCAGGCCCAAGCTGATCGAAATGACCCCCCGGCCTGGCGGAGACTGCCTTCCCTTTTTGCTGAAGGAAGCGGCAAACCTGGACATTTTAAAGCTCACTCTTGACTTTTCAGAACAAAAACCAATGCATTTCAACGGATTCAGTGCGTTCAAACCCTGGATCGGTATCAGGATTCATGCAAGTAAAAGTGGAATTTTGAGAAGAATAAATACCGATCAGCTCAAAGCGGATAAAAGAATAAAACAGATACATTTGATCAGACAACCCGGTCATGTGATTACCATGCCTCCCAAAGATTATGACTCATGGTTTTTAGGGCATCTGATCGTTGAACCGGACAAGAACACCTGTCCTGAAACCCAAAGCCTGATAATTTCCAAACGGCTTAATATTGAAATTGAATAACCATGCAGGAAACAATCATTAATGAACAAAGGGATTTTCCCTGGATGCCAAAATCACTGCTTTATGATTTTGTAGAAATCTTTTTTCAGCGTAAACATCTTTACCTTAAGGCGGCTGAACAAAACGGGTCACCCCTTTACATTCTCGAGCCTTCTATTTTAAGAAAACGGGCTGCCCGATTTAAAAATGCGTTTGAACCACGACTTCCAGGGACTTCTTTTTACTATGCCATGAAAAGCAACAGCTTTCCCGGTGTTTCAAAAATTCTGCTGGAACAGGGTTTTGGACTTGATGTATCAAGTGGCCTGGAGCTGGAATGTGCCCTTCAACTTGATGCGAAAGATATAATTTTCAGTGGCCCAGGCAAGACGAAAAAAGAACTTGAACTCGCCGTAACTCACAATGACAGGGTAACCCTTCTCCTGGACAGCGTCAGTGAATTTACCAAGTTAAAAACCATACTGGGCTGCCTGGAACGCCCCATGAAAATCGGTATTCGGTTGAACAGCAATCCAAACGGACTTTGGCGAAAATTCGGCATACACCCCGGGGATCTTTTGCCCCTTTACTATGAAGTTCTTACCCACCCTTTCATGACCTTTAAAGGGCTTCAGTTCCATTCTTCCTGGAATCTTACACCGGACAAGCAGATTGAATTCTTAGGTGTCCTGGGCAATCTGCTTGAAACCATGCCCGGTATTTTTCGTAAAAACTGCGATTTTATTGACATTGGAGGAGGATATTGGCCGTCCCAGGGGGAATGGCTTCAATCAGAAGATGCCATGCTGCATTATTGTCTGCCGGCATCTCCCATTGAAGAATTTGCTGAGAAACTTTCAGACACGATTAAAAAAAGAATTCTCCCTTATACAGACTGTCGAATCTGCTTTGAACCCGGACGATGGATCTGCAATGACGCCATGCACATTCTGGTCAGTGTCATTGACAAAAAAGCGCCTGACCTGGTGATTACCGACGCAGGCACCAATGCCGTTGGATGGGAACGGTTTGAAACAGATTATTTCCCTGTCCTGAACCTGACGAGAAGCGATATGACGGAGAGACGCTGTCATATTCTCGGCGCCTTATGCACTCCCCACGATGTCTGGGGATATGCCTATTTCGGGAAGGATATCCAGGAAGGCGACATCCTGATGATTCCCACGCAGGGTGCCTATACATACAGCCTGCGTCAGCAGTTTATCAAACCGCTGCCCAGGGTTGTTACCATCGATTCGGGATAGGTCCGAATCTAAAAATGTTTCCGTTTTTTCCTTGACTATTGCTGTAAAGACGATAAATCTGATGTTGATTTAAAAATGATTTCCATATCAATACGGATTAACCATTGTGCTGGGGATAAAAATGCCCGAGGAAAGCGGATTAGGATTCTGCTGTTTGCCACGATTACCTATATTTTTGTCATAGGTTGCGTATGTAAGGTTGTTGAGTACGGATAATGGCTGCTGATCAATGTTTGAAAGATGTTCCCTATAACCGCCATGAGGCGGATCTGGACAGCGTTCCAGCGCCTCACAACAAATATAGAAACTCTTATTCTTGAAGGAACTTTGCAGGAGTTTCATATGAAAACATTGGATTTTCAGCATTCCAAAACGGCTGCGGATTTATTTTCTCTACGACCGTAAATTACTGGCATCATTTTGATGATTTCATGTCAGGGGGCCTATACCTATAGCCTGGGTCAGAATTTCATAAAGCCCCTGCCACAAGTGATCAAAACCTAGTACCAGGAATATCCAAAAGCAGTCAAAAAAATAAGGAGGTTTAATGCCGTTCGGGAAAAAAACAATTGGAGGAAGTGGTCTGCAGATGAACTCTATCCTCCCCTCTGAAACCCTGGGAAATTCCTATTAGTTACATGTTCTGACCGGGACTATATTAGTCAAGGCTATTGACAGAACAAAGGAAATTGCCTATCATTGCCTGAATGTTAATGTGTTAATTGGCAGGATAAATGCCCATATGATTCCCGAATGTGATGGGTAAAACGAACATTTTTCAGTCTGCAGAGGATATTTTTTTTGATAGATCCCCAATCCAACTCAAAGGAAGAGAACCGACCCATGATCTGTTCCTCCCAGTGGTAATCGGTTATCTCTACATCACAAGGCTCGCCAGACCATACAAAGCATATTCGCCATTGTTTGTTGATTCTTATACTGTGCTGCCCTTGTTTGTCTCCCCCTAACTTTTCAAGTCTGTTACTTGGTGGAGATCTCAAATCAAGGAGTTCAACCACGATTTTCTCTTGGTGCTCTATCCTTATTCGCTGGGCTCATCTACTTGCAAACCAATCTCTATAATCAAGTATAATCTGGAAGTTTGTTGATTTTTCATCTAAGACCTCAATATCACAGAGAGGGGAATAATATACTTTCCTACCATATCTAAGTTTGACAATAACACCATATAGATCATCATATCCCTCAATGTTATGAACCCTAATCTTATCTCCCTGCTGCAATACACCTTTAGTTTGGTAATCTGAGATTTCAGCCTCAAATGGGAAAGACAGAGATTCAATGAGATATTTTTCCCATGCCTCAAGTGCTGCCAAATCATCATCTGGATTAATATGATCTAAAACGTTGCTTATTCTTTTGCCTGAATCTCCTAAATAATCCCAGCGATGTTTTGCCTGAATTTTTTGGCGTTTTTGAATTAAATCATTTCCTCCATTGCGGGGAACAACAAGCTCTACTGCCTCTGTTTCTAAATAAATTCTCTCCCAATCTAAGCCCTCATTTTCACATTGAGAAATATATTTATCTGGAAAAGTGGAAAGGGTGGTACTGTCCCAAGCTATGCAAATATAATCATTATCAATTTCTTTAATTTGACCTTGCCAACCGCTAATGTCTATTCCAAAATCAGGATCTGATGTACCATCTTTAACCTTGACAGAGTCTCCAATCCGAAATTTGCTTTTTTTGTTTTGAGTCATATGATCTCGTACCATTTTAATCCGGCCCAACGCCCCAAATCAGCGGTGCGGGCGTTCAACCCGCATCCTCTGCATCTGGTTGGTTGGGTGTTTTTATTTATTTTTCAATCTTTGTTGAAACTCCATTGCCCTTTTACTTATCTCCTCGCCGCTCAATCCGTTAAAGAGATCCTTTCTCCATTTTGTGTAATCAAATTTTTCTCTTTGAATAAGGGCAATAAACCTTTCAGCTTCAATCATTCCGAAATGATTACTTAATAATTCAAAACCAGCCATTTTTATTTCAGTGTTTGTTCTCATTGGTTAGCCTCCCATTCAAGTATAAAATCTATAGGATTCATTATTTTTATTTCAGAGTATTTTGCAGTTTTTTTTAGAATTCCTTTATCTACCGTTAGAAAATATTGACATTGTAATGAAACAGCGCATGCAATGTGCAAAGCATCTAAAGGTTTCAAACCGATATCTGTCAGGTCGTTCATTTTTAATAGGTTCTCACTTGTCTCGTCAACAAAAATGTAACCGAACTTATCTTTTAACTGCGTGGTTCGACAAAGTTCACTGGTTGAAGGGGAGGCAGAAAACCTATTCGTGATATTAAAATCTGTTGAACCAAAATTTTTCAAAACGGCTAAGCTGCCTTAATTACATCCTCAATGGTTGAACTTGCTGAAAAACAGCATATTTGTCAGACGCTTTGATTTTTAGAGGCTGTCTGAGAGTCATCATATTTGCCTCATGGCCGTTATATTAATGCGTAAGAATTATTAATTTCTTTCCGATTATTTTTTGTTGAAAGTGATCAAAGTGCAATTTTAATCAGATGACAGAGAGATGAAAATCTTTTCCTGCTCATCAAGAATTTCTTTCAGTATATTTATGTCGGTCATGGGATTCATGATGACTGACCTTAACACGACGATTCCGTATTTGTCTCCTGGTTTGCGTTTCAGCCTTGTCCTTGAAACAAAACTTTTTCCAGCTTCCCTCTGTTTTCTCTGCACGGTAATATTTATTTCATCAAGGACCCTGTTGATTTTTATTTTTTCACGCAAACCAGAACCTGATATTTTATTTTTCAAAGATGGCGGGGCGATTCTGTAAGTCAGAATATTTGTTTCAGGTTCAGTCACAAGCTCAAAGAGCTTTCTTTTTGAAATTTCCGCAGCAAATTGAGCAGCAGTTTCTATCCCATGGTCAATCATCAGGGCATAGCCGCGACTGCCCATGATTTTTAAAGCGCTGTCAAGTATCAGGGAATGGGCCTCCCGTGATCCTTCAAGTGATTTTATTCCAAGGTCAACGCTTCCTGCACGGTTTACATAATTGGAGTGGTATGAGATGCAGTCAAGAGCACAGGGATTTTTAAAATAGATCATTCCGCTTGTCATGGGAAGATAGAACTGCTTGTGTGCATCAATGGTAACAGAATCCGCGTTTTCAATTCCTTTTAAAAGATGGGCATATTTTTCGGAAAGCAGGACAGGTCCTCCCCATGCTGCATCCACATGAAAATTAATCGAGTGTTCCTCACACAGGTCTGCAATGTCACATAAAGGATCAATAGTGCCGGTTTCAGTTGCTCCTGCAATCCCAACAATGGAAATTATTCCTGTTTTTCCATTTCTTTTAATGTCTTTTATAATGCTGTTGAGTTTTCTCATATCCATTTTCTGTTTTGCATCAACACCAACAGGAATAACGTTTTTATTTCCTATTCCAAGTATTCCTCCTGCTTTTTTAAGGGAGAAATGTCCCCTTTCAGAGACGAGTATAACAGCTTTTTCAAGGGAATATGAATGCATCGCTGCGATAAGGCCATCCTGTTCTATCCCTACAAAATCACCATGGGTGTCAAGCTTGTTAAGGGAAGAAAAAAAACGGTTCCTTGCCACCCACAGCGCAGTAAGATTGGCTGTGGTTCCGCCTGTTGTAAAATTTCCCAGGGAAGTATCAATACTTTGAACATGTCTTTCATAGAATTCATTGGATTCTTTAAAAATAAGTCTGTGGATTTTGGCCAGGATCTGTCTTTCCAGAACAGATAAGACCTTTGATGTCTCAAGCTTTACTACGTTCTGGTTTAAAGCAGCGGTGATGGCCTTTAAATGAACCATAAAAAAAGGAATAGCAGCCGTCATATGGCCTACAAAATATGGAGAAGCAACATTTACCGCCCTTGGAGCTATTACAGTGATAATATCAGAAATAACATCGGCAAGCTTTTTTTCCGGATTTTTATTGATAATGGTATTTTGAAAACCAAGTGTAAGTTCCTTTAAACTTATCTCCTCTGTAATTCCCACATTGAATTTTAAAAAATCGTGCAGTCCAAAAAGGATCTGCTCCATATATTTAACAAGTGTTTTCCTGCATTCATCATCCTCGGGTCTTATAAAAATTCTTTCAAGGGTCTTCCAGTCAGCCACAAGGGATAAATTTTCTTTTTCATATCTGGTAGTCATATCATATTTTCTTTTTTTTTTATAAAAAACTCCTGCTAAGTTCCTTTAAGAATCAGTGCTGGCCTCGCGTTTTCGGCCCAATATTTGTCAGAATCTTTGATTCTTAGAAGCAGTCTGAGAGTCTTCAGATCTGCTCCATGGCCGTTATAAAAAATTTTTCATGTTTGTAATGGTCCATTTAAAAATAACTTTACATTTTTAAAGCTGATTCATCCTGTGAGGCAGAGTTTTGAAAACACGACATATACTTATATGTATTAGTTTTTTTGCTTTACCGGACAGACGTCTAAAATACCAAAATGGGTAATTAATTTTTGGATGGACTCTAAATCTCAGCGTTTAAAATTTTATTTAAGTTTGACTATTATCAGATTTAAACCAAATTATCATTAAAAATTATGTTTTGATGCTCTTTCTATGTTCGTTGAGAGGCACCGTAGCGCAGTTCAGCTCGGCTTCATGTCTGTTTGTATGAAATTTAAGTCAACTGGATTTAACTATAAAGAGGTGGATGTACGCTTTAAACCAGGATTTTGTCTGGGCTGGAACAGGCATACCTTGTTAGGATCGAAAATTTTATAAGTTGAACGAGATTGCTTGTCTTCCGGCCCATCTACTTCGTTGCATCAAAGGCCGAATACGTTGAGTATGCAACCTTTAATGCGCCTTGTACATGGGCCGGAATTCTGCGCTATTTCTGTTCAACTTATTT
>WFQS01000189.1 GCA_015486915.1 Desulfobacteraceae bacterium | reverse complement strand
TGATATCCAAGGAGATATAATGGCAAATTTACTGGCAGTTATGGAAACAAGCAAAGGTACAATCAATATTAATTTATTCTCAGATCAAACACCGGTTACCTGTGGCAATTTTGTAAATCTTGCACAAAGAGGATACTACAACGGACTTAAATTCCACAGGGTAATTGAAAATTTCATGATACAGGGTGGATGCCCCTTTGGCAACGGTATGGGCGGCCCTGGATATGAATTTGAAGATGAATTCAAAAAAGATCTCAAGCATGACAGGCCTGGCGTACTTTCCATGGCAAATGCAGGGCCTGGAACCAACGGCAGTCAGTTTTTCATAACCCATATTGCGACTCCGCATCTTGACGGAATGCACACTGTATTTGGTGTAGTAGTGGGAGAAGAAGATCAGAAAGTTGTTGACAGCATTGCACAGGGCGATACCATTGAAAAAGTTACCATTAAAGGTAATTCAGGTTCACTTCTGAAAAAAATCAAGGCAAAAGTGGATGAGTGGAATAAAAAATTAAACAAGGCGTTTCCCAAACTTTCAAAATAACAAAAAAATACAGAAGCGGCCGGAACTTGAAAACCAGCTTCCGGCCGCAACAAATATTGGAATTAATAATTAACAATATTCAATACATAATATTTAAATTATACAGGCCTTACAAACATAAGCCATAATTGACACAGAAAAATTGAAATAATCATAAATGGAAAAGCTGTTTTCATAAAAGCACCAAAAGTGGTTTTATATCCCTTGGAATCGGCAATACCGATTGTCACAACATTGGCAGATGCACCGATCATTGTTCCATTCCCACCAAGACATGCTCCAAGTGCCAGCGCCCACCACAGTGTATTTGCGGAACCCGGTATAACCTGGCTTAGATATGCAACAATTGGCAACATGGTGGCTGTAAAGGGAATATTATCCACAAAAGCAGACATGATTGCGGAAATCCAGAGAATAAAAGTAAGTGCCGCCATGAAATTACCATGGGACAGATAAAGAATCCAGTTGGCAACAAGATCGAGAAGCCCGGTTGATTCCACAGCACCAACCAGCATGAACAAAAAGATAAAAAACAGCAGGGTCGGCCATTCAATATCTTTTTCAATGAGCCTTATAAGATCGACTTTTTCCGTGACAACCGCATAGGAAAACAAAAGAGCGGCACCGGTTAATGCAGCTACAGAAACCTCCATGTGCCAGAAATTTTCAGTGAGGAACAAAAAGATAACAAAGGTGAGAATGATCAGGCCAACGGTTAAAAGCTTATGGTCGGTTATTTTACATTCTTCCTTGAGTTTCTGGGTAAAATCGGCAATATTGTCAACCTTTATTTCATCAAAATGCCTGCCCCATACAAACTTGGTGTAAATAACAAGGGCAATAAAAACAATTGCACATATAGGACCAAGAGCTTCCACAAAATGAAGAAAGCTCAAATGGGCAAATGAACCTATGAGGATATTGGGGGGATCACCAATTAAGGTTGCAGTTCCTCCGATATTGGAAGCGAGAATCAGAGGCATGAGCATATAAAGGGGATTCAAAGACAGGGCAACACATATTTCAATGGTAACTCCGGTTAAAAGCAGCATTGTTGTGACATTATCCAGAAACCCTGACGTTACGGCGGTAAAAGTCATAAGATACAGGCACAGCATAAACACATTACCCTTGGCAAGCCTGTAGGACTGGTAGGCACACCACTGGAAAAATCCTGTTTCCTTTAACACCCCGATAATAATCATCATGCCCATTAAAAGAAAAATAACATTCATATCAATGGATTTTATGGCTGATTCGTAGCTTAAGATTTTATATGCAGGATTAATTGTTCCTGCTGTATAGGAAATGATGAGCATAATGGTGGCACCGGTCATGGCTGCAAGGGTTCGATGGAGGAATTCAAAACTGATAAGAATATAGGCAAGGATAAAAACTCCGGTTGCTATCCAGAAAGCAGGACCAAGTGTTCTTTCCAGAGTGAGATCTTCACTGAAATATAAATTTTTACCCGATGAGGCAAGGTCTTTTGCCTGAACTTTCATCTCCTTTTCCACAAAACTTGCCTTGTGGGCCTTAATTGTAATTGTGGAATAAGGTATCTTATCTTTATCAATGGCGATTCTCGATATAAATTTACCATTTTTAGCTGTCTCAAGGGCCTCCACAAAACTGTCATTCACCAGAATATCTATCTCAGCTTCATCCACAGGCTCATGATGGGCATCAAGGATTATACCGGAAAGATGAACAGTATAAGGATTTGTTGACAACTTCACGGTTTTATCCTGAACAGTTTCAGACCCTGCCCAGGATAATGAAACAAAAACAAACAGAAAAAGAACAGATAGAAAAATTCCATCTCTTTTTAAGCAACACATTTATTTTTTCCTCCTGATAAAAATTAATCATCCAACAAACATTATCCAAGCACCATGGTACAATCCATGACCATGATAAAATCCAGAACCAATTAAATTTGATAGCCATAGCAGATTTAATCTCACTATACAAGAAAATATCCTCATTTTATAATAACCCAACTGAATTAATTTATTTCTTATAATTTTTTATAAATCTTTCACTCACAGGGAATTCCCCGCAAAACAAGGTACAACCAAGATTTACTTCTTTTATCCGTCCATTGCAGCAGATAGAAGCATTTTCAATATTCCGGCCTTACAAGTTACGTTCTCTAAATATTGATTTTCAATCAGCATACTCAATAATTCATCACACTAAATAAATATTAGTAAATTAAAAATACTTTTTGCTTGACATTGCATTTGTCTATGAATATATAAATCAATTCATACACCTGATACGTTTTTGTTTGTTCAGAAATATATTTATTTTGAACTGCTTTTTTCAAATTAAAAATTAATTAAAAATTAAATCAATAGACACATACAATTTATGAATACAAATATTATTATTAATTTTTTGCTATCACTCATTCTTGTCGAGGTGATTATTATCGCCCTAACGGAGACGGGCTGACAATGGCATAAATTAATCATAATAATTTTTTTTAAGCCGCTATCAGCCAGATTCAAGCTGACAGCGGCTTTTTTATTTTTAAGGGAGGAAAAATGAGAAGTGACATAGCAAAAAAAGGAGTGGCAAGGGCACCCCACAGAAGTCTGATGAAGGCCGTGGGATTTACTGATGAAGAGATAAAACGGCCTCTCGTGGGCATTGCCAATTCTGCAAATGAACTTATTCCCGGGCATATGCACCTTGACCGTATTGTGGATGCTGTAAAGGCCGGGGTCAGAATGGCAGGGGGAACCCCAATGGAATTTTCAACCATAGGTGTATGCGACGGTATTGCCATGAATCATGCAGGTATGCATTTCTCCCTTGCAAGCCGTGAACTTATTGCAGATTCCATTGAAGTCACTGCCATGGCACACCCCTTTGATGCAATTGTCATGGTTCCCAACTGCGATAAAATTATACCCGGTATGCTCATGGCCGCTGCCCGCCTTGATATCCCGGCTGTATTCATAAGCGGAGGCCCCATGCTTGCCGGAAAAGACCCAGAAAATGCCGGCAAAAAAATAGATTTAATCACAGTGTTTGAAGGGGTCGGTGCCGTTCAGGCAGGCAGAATGACAATGGAACAGCTCAATTTGATTGAAGATGCAGCCTGTCCCACCTGCGGTTCATGTGCAGGCATGTTTACTGCCAATTCCATGAACTGTCTTACCGAAGCCATAGGCATGGGACTTCCGGGAAACGGAACCATCCCCGGTCCCATGTCGGAAAGAATCCGCCTTGCCAAAAAAGCCGGAATGGCAGTTATGGAACTTTTCAGAGAAAATATTACTCCCCTTAAAATAATGACTGAAGAAGCCTTTAAAAATTCCCTTGCAGTGGATATGGCTCTGGGCTGTTCAACAAACACTGTGCTTCACTTAAAGGCAATTGCCCATGAAGCAGGTATTGATATTGATCTTGATTTAATAAATGAGATCAGCAGAAAAACTCCCCATTTATGTTCCCTAAGCCCTGCCGGGGTTCACCGCCTTGAAGACCTCAACTACGCTGGTGGCATAGGAGGCGTAATGAAAGAACTTTTTGAAGCAGGTCTTATTAACGGTGAATGCATAAGTGTTACTGGCCGGAATGTAGCTGAGAACCTTAAAAAAGCCCGGGTAAAAGATAATAATGTGATACGTTCAATAAATAGTCCCTACCATGAACAGGGCGGGCTTGCAGTGCTCTTTGGTAACCTTGCCCCCGAGGGTTCTGTGGTAAAACAGTCTGCAGTAAAAAAGGATATGCTTGTACACAAGGGGCCTGCAAGGGTGTTTAATTCCGAGGAACAGGCAACAGACGCCATCATGAATAAACAAATCAACCCCGGTGATGTAATTGTCATAAGGTATGAAGGCCCTGCAGGAGGTCCTGGAATGCGTGAAATGCTCACCCCGACTTCAGCAATTGCAGGAATGGAGCTTGACGGTGAGGTCGCCCTTATCACCGACGGAAGATTTTCAGGGGGAACAAAGGGAGCTTCCATTGGCCACATCTCCCCTGAAGCCATGGAGGGTGGTCTGATCGGCATTATAGAAGAAAATGATATGATAAGCATTGATATTCCCGGTAAAAAAATTGAACTTCTTGTGGCGGAAGATGAAATAAAAACAAGACTCGATAAATGGAAAAAACCTGAGCCTAAAATAAAAAAAGGATATATGGCAAGATATGCGGCACAGGTCAGTTCCGCAGGAAACGGCGCGGTTTTCAGGTAGGGGCAGGTTCCATATCTGCCCGGCAGACAAAAAAGAATATACATGAAATGGCAGCTTCCGAATCTGCCCGGTAAATAAACAATAATGTACATGTAATGGTATTTTTAATATTCGCATGTGACCATGACAGGGGCGGATTATAGTCCTTAGCACATGATTTGATACCGATTCTTATATTATGAGGTAAAACTCGTATCAATCCACTTGCGAATGTCTATAAATATCTGCCGATAAACAACAAAACAAGGAGAAAAAAAATGAAACTCACAGGCGCGCAGATCCTGATCAAGATGATAAAATCCCAGGGCGTTGATACAATTTTCGGGTATCCGGGCGGCGCTGTAATAGATATTTACG
>WFQS01000188.1 GCA_015486915.1 Desulfobacteraceae bacterium | reverse complement strand
TCCTCTGTCAGTGTACGAATAGTATGTGACAGGGGGATATCCCATGAAATTGTAAGGCACAGGCTATGTTCATTCAGTCAGGAGAGTACAAGATATGCAAATTATTCCCGGAAAAAATTTGGAAAGGAAATTACAGTTATAAGACCTTTTTTCTGGGATGCAGACTCCGATTTATATAAGGAATGGGAACAGGCAATGAAAGCCTGTGAGAAAGCTTATATCACACTTATGGAAAATGGTGCCAGGGCACAGGAGGCAAGAAGTGTTCTGCCCAACAGTCTTAAAACAGAAATTATTGTCACTGCCAATGTCAGAGAATGGAGACATATTTTTAATTTAAGGTGTTCTGCTGCATCCCATCCCCAGATAAGACAGATCATGCTTCCCATGCTCAAAGAGTTTCATTCAAGAATACCCGTTCTTTTTGATGCCCTGTATGAAAAATACAGTAAAGATTTATAAAATTCAAAAAACTAAAACTTCATTATTATTCCGGTATGGTATTTGCTTATTAAAAAATACAGGAAGCAGATAAAAAACGGGCTAAGAACAGAAATGACCTTTTTTTCTGTTTTAGAAATTTAAGCAATAAAATTTGCATTCTATTTCTAATTAAAGACAAATTATAATGTTTTAAAAGGAGAAAATGATACAATGAGTAAATACGAATGTGTATGCGAATATGTTTATGATCCTGAAAATGGTGATCCTGAAAACGGAATAGAACCTGGAACAGCGTTTGAAGATTTGCCCGATGACTGGGTCTGCCCACTCTGCGGTGCAGAAAAAGAACATTTTGAAAAAATTGACTGATTATTAACTTAATTTAATATAACTGCCATGAGGCCGATCTGGAGACTATTAAACGGCCTAAAAGAATCAAAGATTCTGACGAACAATGAAACTCCAATAATTCAAAGAATTTAGAAGGAGTTTCATATAACTGCCATGAGGCAGATCTGAAGACTATCAGACAGCCTCTCAACAAATATAGAAACTCTTGTTTTAAAAGGTACTTTACAGGAGTTTCATATAAAAGACGGAGAGTTAAAACAAATGAAAAGACCTGTTGAAATAGCAAAAGGCGTATATTCAGTTGGATGCCGTGACTGGGATCTGCGTGATTTTCATGGATATTCAATTTATGAAGGTACAAGTTATAATGCATTTCTCATCCTTGGTGAAAAAAATGTACTCATTGATACGGTAAAGGCAAAATTTGCAGATCAGCTTTTATCCAACATCAGTACAATAATCGATCCTAAAGAAATAGATATTGTTATAAGTAATCACACGGAAATGGATCATACAGGCTCACTTTTAAGGGTTATGCACAGAATAGGAGAGGAAAAACCTGTGTATTGTTCTAAAATGGGGAAAAAGAACATTAAAAGCCATTTTCATCGTGATCTTAATTTCCAGATCGTTGGAACCGGTGATGAACTTAAGATAGGAGATCGGACATTTTCCTTTATTGAGACAAAAATGCTTCACTGGCCGGACAGTATGTTTACATATCTAAAGGAGGATGCAATTCTCTTTTCAAGTGATGCATTTGGTCAGCATTACAGCGGGGATGAAGTCTATGACTACGAAATCGGTGATGCAATTATGCCCCACACACAAAAATACTATGCAAATATTCTTCTTCATTTTTCACCAAAGGTTCAGGCTCTTCTTAAAGATGTGGCTGCAATGAATCTTAAAATCAATATGATATGCCCTGATCATGGTATTTTCTGGAAAGATAATATTTCACAGGTCATTGATGCCTATGATAAGTGGTCTAAACAGGAGCCTGCGGAAAGGGCTGTTGTAATTTATGATACCATGTGGGAAAGTACTGCCAAAATGGGAAGGGCCATTGCAAGAGGTGTTGAATCGGAAAATGTAAAAGTTAAGATGATGAACACAAGGAGATGGCACAGGAGCGATATTATTACGGAGATTATGGAGTCAGGGGCGGTAATCGTAGGTTCCCCGACCCTTAATAATAATGTTTTTCCGGTTATTTCAGATGTTATGACCTATATAAAAGGCCTTAAACCACAAAATAAAATAGCAGCAGCTTTTGGGTCCTATGGCTGGAGTGGCGAAGCAGTCAAATATTTAAACAAAGAGTTTGAAGCAATGAAAATGGAAATTGTTGACGATGGTATCAGGGTGCAGTATGTGCCCGAACAAAAGGATCTTGATAGATGCTTTGATCTTGGTGTCAAGATTGCAAAAACTCTTAAGGAAAAATGCCAAAAGTAAATAAAACGGCGCAGGAGGGAATATGGCCAGCGAATTTAATGCAGATGATATCCTTGAAATTGCTGTCAAAATTGAAAAAAACGGTGCCAAATTTTACAGGCAGGCCTCTGAGAAAGTTGATAAAGAAGAAAACAAACATTTTCTCCTTGACCTTGCCGTTATGGAAGATGAGCATGAAGCAACTTTTTTAAAGATGCAAAAGGAATTAAAAGAAAAAGAAAAAATATCCAGTACATTTGATCCTTATGATGAAAATACCCTTTATCTTAAAGCTCTTGCAGATGCCCGGGTCTTTTTTAAAAAGCAAGAACCTGCTGATAATTTTTATGACATACTGGTGTCAGCTGTTCAGGCTGAAAAGGATTCCATTGTGTTTTACCTTGGGATGAAAGGAATTGTTCCCGAAGAACTCGGTAAATCAAGTGTTGATGATATAATAAAAGAAGAGATGAAACATATAAGGCTCCTTGCCGGCAAACTTGCCGGACTTAAAAAATGATTCAGATACTCCCCTGCTGTATATTATTTTTTATAATAAAAACAGCAGGGGATTTTTATATGTTAATCCTTTTTCGCTGGATAATGTGCTGTTCCCGGATTTTTTAAAGATACAAAACAAGGAGACTGCTGAATGGAAACATATTATAAACCTGAAGATCTGTTGAAATTTGAAGAAATAGGGGAAGAAGCCCCTGAACTCGCAGAAAATTTTTTTAAATATTATGGCAGTGTGTTTAAGGAAGGAGAACTTTCCGAAAGGGAGAAAGCCCTGATAGCCCTTGCCGTTGCCCATGCAATCCAGTGTCCCTATTGTATTGATGCCTACACAAGTGCATGCCTTGAAAAAGGGTCAAACCTTGCAGAGATGACAGAAGCCCTTCATGTTGTTACTGCAATCAGGGGTGGAGCATCCCTTGTACACGGGGTGCAGATGAGAAATATCGCAAAAAAAATCTCGTTATAACCGGTACGGGGCAGATATGGATGGAAAAAAGAAAATAAAACCCTTTGCTCAGACTCTCATGGATCATGGGCTGAAGTTAACAAGGGGTGAAATACTAAACACATTACAGGTCAATACCGGTCTTTTATGCGATCAGAGATGCTCACACTGCCATCTTTCGGCAGGTCCTGGGCGCAAAGAACTCATGGATTGGGATACTGCAGAAAGTGTTATAGAATTTGCCGGAAAAAACTCTTTCCAAACAATTGATATCACAGGGGGGGCTCCGGAACTTAACCCTGTTTTACCCGATTTCATCAAACAAATTCATCCCCTTGCACCAAAAATCATACTTCGCAGTAATCTTACGGCATTAAACGATGGCAGACATGATCATTTAATGGGGCTGCTGCAATCCTGCGGGATCGCCATCGTTGCATCGTTTCCATCCACAAATGAATCACAGACAAGATCCCAGCGTGGAGAAAAGACTTTTCAAAAGAGCATTGAAACTTTAAAAAAGCTAAATATGCTTGGATTTGGCTGTAAAGATTCAGGCCTGGAGCTTGATCTTGTATCCAATCCAACTGGCGCATTTCTCCCGCCTTCCCAGGTGCAGGCTGAAAAGAGATTTCACAGGGTTTTAATGCAGAAATGGGGCATAGAATTTAATAATTTATACATTTTTGCCAATGTGCCTCTTGGACGATTTAAAACATGGCTTGTGAAATCGGAAAATTATCAGAAATATATGGAAAAAATCGCATCAAATTTTAATCCCTGCTCCGTTGACGGACTGATGTGCAGATCTCAAATGTCTGTATCATGGGACGGTTTTTTATTTGATTGTGATTTTAATCTTGCTGCAGGACTTTCCATGGGTGGCAAAAAAATTCATATTTCTGAAATCAACTCTCCTCCTGTATCAGGTGCTCCCATATCTGTTGCAGATTTCTGTTATACATGCACGGCAGGATCGGGTTTTACATGAGGCGGTGCAATTAAAACCTGAGTTCGGGTTTTTTAAAAAAATGAGGAAAATAAAATCAAATCATAAATCAAAACATCTTCTTGTCTTTACACGCTATCCGGAACCTGGATCAACCAAGACCCGTATGATTCCCCTGCTGGGGTCAAAAGGTGCTGCAAAACTTCACAGGCAGATGACAGAACATCTCATGGAACAGATAAAAGATCTGCCGGTATCCCATGATCTTTTAATTGAAATACTTTTTGAAGGCGGTGATACTTCCCGGTTTAAAAAATGGCTTGGCAAAAATTATCAATATACTGCTCAGTGCAAAGGAGGAATAGGAATCAGGATGGCGCAGGCCTTTAAAGCATCTTTTGAACAGGGTGCATTTTCAACCATTATCATAGGTTCTGATATTCCTGGTATTACGGCAGATCTCATCAAGGATGCCTTT
>WFQS01000187.1 GCA_015486915.1 Desulfobacteraceae bacterium | reverse complement strand
TCCTTTAACACTTCAGAATCAAGCAATGAGCTTCCAAACACTTCAACAGGGTCTCTGGCTTTCCATTCTGCCAATTCTTCTTTAGGTCGGATATCTGTATGTACTCCCTGAATATTATCATCAGGGCCTACATGACCCCTCAGTCTGTAAGTTTTACATTCGATAAAAACAGGTCCATCCCCCTGTCTGCAAGCAGCCACGGCTTTCTGTGTAGTTTCATATACTTCAAGCACATTATTCCCGTCAACAACAAAAGACAATATATCAAATGGTTCTGCCACCTTATAAATATCATTATTAGGTCTGCATTTTCTGATGGGCATATGGGTAGAATAAAGATTATTCTCACAAACAAAAATAATCGGAAGCTTCCTGAGGCTCGCAAAATTCATAGATTCATATAACACCCCTTCACCAGAAGCGCCATCTCCAAAAAAGCTGACACAGACACTGTTTTCTTCTCGTATCTTTGAGGCGAGTGCAGCTCCAAGGCTCAATGAAATTGTTCCTGCAACAATAGGAGCTGAACCAAGCATTCCCACATCCGGATCAATAAGATGCATTGATCCACCCCTTCCCCTTGAACATCCTGTACGTTTGCCGTAAACTTCACATACAAGTTCTTTTAAACCTCCTCCTTTTGCCAGATAGTGGCCATGTGAGCGATGTCCTCCAAAAATACGGTCATCTGGTCCAAGAGCTGCACAAACACCTGCAGCTACAGCCTCTTCACCGGAACAAAGATGGACAGGGCAACGAATATCTCCATTAAGTATAGGGTCGATAAATCTTTCTTCACACAAACGGATTGTCAACATTGTTGTATACAGTCTTATTAACATTTCATTGGAATACTCTTTCATATAGTTCTCCCCGCACCTTAAAAACTTCTATTTACAATTGATTTTCTTATCTGGAAGTAACAATTTTATCACTGCCAGGCGGCGGAAAAGGAGTAAGGTTATTCTGCCTTTTTGCCACCTGAATCACATCAGAAGGAGCTTTCACCAATTCAAGCAGTTTATTTACACCCAAAAGTGCTCTGGCTCGTGAGAATATAGCTATTATAGTCAAAAAAATAAGAGCCAAATCAAGAAAAAAACTCTGATGTTCTACGTACACGAGGCACAAACGGCTTTTCCATGGCCTGATCAGCTGATTGTAGTCAATATCAGGGTTATCACTGCCCTCTAATATTTTATTTTCATCTGAAAAAACAATGGAAGAAAAATCTGTTATACCTGGTTTTAAACTAAGGATTTTTTTCTCTACCTCCGTATAAAGATCTGTCTCCCTTTTAACATTGGGACGAGGCCCCACAAGGCTCATATCTCCTTTAAGTACATTCCATAATTGCGTAAATTCATCCAGCTTGAATTTCCTTATAAAATGTCCTACAGGTGTAATTCTTGAGTCATTGCCGGAAGTTGAATCAACTCCTGTTTTATCAGCATTTACAACCATGGAGCGTAATTTTACCATATTAAAAATTCTACCGTCCCTACCCACCCTGGGTGCTATATAAAAAGGAGAATGAAAATCCTGAACCCATACCAGGAACATTACCGGTACCAGTACAGGTGTTAACAAAATCAATCCTGTAAAAGAGAATAATATATCACACAACCGTTTCATCGGATAACTTCTCCGTCAAAGAATACCTATTTACCATAAAATTTAATAATATGACCGCAAATGTACTCTACTTCCACGTCACTGAGTGCAGTATGCATGGGCAGCATTAAAAAACGATCTGTCATCTTTTCCACAACCGGCAGTCTGATCCCTTCAAAACCTAATCCCTTAAATTGATGAACCGCTTTACCAGCCCACTGGATTATGGTGCCTATTCCATTATCAGCAAGATATTTTTTTAAATCATCTCTTCTTTCAGCTTCCAGTTCATAATTCTGAAAAACGTCAAAATGTTTTTCATCATCATTCGGGCCAGGTGGCAGAACGACCTGATCAATTGCTGAAAGTGCAGTCTGATACATTTCAGCAATCTTACGCCGTCTTTTAATATCTTCATTAAACGTTTTTAATTTCAAATTAAGAACAGCAGCCTGAATATTATCCAGTCTGGAATTTGTACCCCATGCAATCACCTCACCGTTTTCATCCCTCCCATGGTCTCTGAGAAGCGCTATTTTTTCTGCTGTTTCATCATCATTGGTAACCACAGCACCGCCATCACCAAAACATCCCAGAAGTTTAGCAGGATAAAAACTGAATGTCCCTGCTTTTCCAAAAGTGCCGGCAGATCTGCCCTTAAACCTGGAGCCCAGTGCCTGAGCAGCATCCTCAATAATAATCAGATTATTTTCATCTGCTATTTTCTGTATCTCATCCATATCACAGGTCCGCCCATTAAGCTGCGTCGGCATAATAACCTTTGTCCGGCTTGTAACAGCCTGCCTGACAGAATCAGGGTCAATCATATGATCGCTTCCGCATTCGACCAGCACAGGAGTTGCTCCGACAAAATGGACTGAAGCTGCAGTTGCAATATATGTATGAGAACACAAAATCACCTCATCGCCTTTTTTAACGCCGGATGCGAGTAAAGATAACAGCAGAGCATTGGTTCCGTCAGCTACCCCAAAGGCATATTTCACATTTAAAAATTCCTTTATATTCGTCTCAAACTGTTCCAGATCCTTTTGAAGGATATAGGCTCCACGACTGAGCACGTCATGGAAAGTATCCATAATTTCCTTTTCTTTTAATTTAAAAAGTGCCGGATAATTAAAAAAAGGTATTTTCATCTTTCCTCCAACCTAATATGTCTGTTCATAGCATTATGATTTTTCTCCTGTACACAGCTTTAAATACGGCCACGCAATCATGGGAAAAATAGTTATCAAATTTTTATTGGCACAAACTTGCCTCACAGTATAATACTTTATATTGCCGGTCAGGAACATGACCCTGAAGTTCCATAGGAGGAATATAACTACAAGTTTCCTCAGTTATTTCTTCCGGCATTGGAACGAGATTCCCAAAAATCATTCTTTTGAAAAACTTTTTCCCTTTCATTGTTTTAGGCATAACTCCCAATGCAATAGCCATTTTTTTTACAGGCCTGAATATTTTTTGTTTCCATCCGGTTTGAGCAATGGACAAATAACCGAAAAATTTGCATGAAAAATTATATCTCTTAAAAAGTCTGACCATTTCAGGTATGCCATAGTATATATAACTATGAGGGCTTGGATTGAAATCATACAGATCTTTATTTGCCGTAGCGACAAGTACTTTACCATTCGGTCTTAAAACTCTTGCACATTCTTCAATGAACTTTCCTGCATCAGGCAAATAATAGATCGCTTCAAATAAAATTATCACATCCTTGGAGTTATCTTCAAACGGCATTGCTTGAGCATCAAACTGTTTCAATACAACTCTGTCTTTATAATGTTGTCTTGCGATATCAAGTATACGATCTGAATAATCACCTGCTTCAAGGCTGTTAGCAATATTATTCAGATATCCAAGGCCCTGACCTGTACCACATGCGACTTCAACTATATCTTTACCCTGGCAATATTGCTTTGCCCAATAATATCTGTTGCACAGTCTATCTACCTGTTCTGCAGTTACTTCATCTCCCGCAATTTCCGTAACTGAAAAAAAATCCGGCTCTTTATCCATGTAAATATCC
>WFQS01000186.1 GCA_015486915.1 Desulfobacteraceae bacterium | reverse complement strand
TTATTTACCTGTTGTTTTTTTTCCTGTTCTCTGTCACAGGACATTTTCTGATTCGTGATTCCCGGAATAAATACAGGACAGATTTTATAAACAATGGGGTTCAAAATGCAAAATCCATGGGAGAAAAAGTCAGTGCTCCATTGCTGGAAAATGATATTTTGACCCTGAATGTTGCAGTGGGCGAGCTTGAGAAAAAAAATAACGCTGTATTTACAGCGATTCTTGCCCATGATGGGAAAATTATTGCCCATAGTGATCTTGATGTGATTGGCAGCAAATATATTGCTCCAAAAGATGCTGAAGTATTGAAAACTATTGATGGTATTGCAATAAGCAGGGGGACGTATAAAGGAAAGCCGGTAATCAGTTTTTCAAAGGATATATCTTTTTCAAAAGTAAGAATTGGTAAGATAATTTTTGGACTTGATGCAGGAGAGTTTGATAAAAAAATTGCAAAATATAATAATCTGCTTGCAGGTTTCTGGATATTAAACATATTCGGATTTATTATTGCAGTGTTTTTTACAAATAAATATTTAAAGAAAAAAAGAGCAAAAGAGCTTGCAGAATTTGAACGGCTTGACACAGTAGGTCCTTATCTTTTAACAAAAAAGATCGCCCAGGGTGGTATGGCTGAATTATACTCTGCAGAGTACATCAGGGAAGATGGCTTCAGGAGAACGGTTGCCATCAAAAAGATACTGCCCCATCTTTCCCAGAATAAAGATTTTGTGGATATGTTTATAAGGGAAGCCCGCCTTGCGGCAATGCTGCAGCATCCGAATATTGTGCAAATCTTTGATCTCATTAAAATACATAATTCAAGCTTTATTGCCATGGAATTTGTGGAGGGAAAAAATCTCGCTGAAATCCTTGCCCATGAGAAAAAGGGATTGCCCGTTGATCTTTCCATTTTTCTTATTCAGAAAATTTGCCTTGGACTTTATTATTCCCATATGATGAAACATCATAAAACAAACGAACCTTTGAATATAGTTCATCGGGATGTCAGTCCCCAGAATATGCTGATATCTTTTAAGGGGGAGGTAAAAATAAGCGATTTTGGAATTTCCAAGGCCAAATCAGAACCAAGTTTTACCCAGGCCGGGGTGATTAAGGGTAAATTATCATATCTCTCACCTGAACAGGCCCTGGGCAAAGGGGCGGATCACCAGTCGGATTTATATTCCCTTGGACTGATGTTTTATGAGATACTATCCGGAAAAAGAGTGTATCATTTTAACAACGAACTGGAGGCGTTAACCTCCATTCCTAAAACCGTAATAACACCTATTATTGAACTGAGGCCCGACATTCCTGATGGTTTGAACGATATTGTCATGAAATGTCTTGAAAAGGAAAAGTCTGAGAGATACAGCTCGGGGCAGGAAATATATGATGATCTGGCGAAACTCAAGAAACGGTTGAACATTTCATATGATGAGTCCAGTTTAGTGCAATTTATGATAAAAAGATTTAAATAACAGCCATGAGGCCAATCAGATCTGCCTCATGGCAGTTTTAAAAAAAGAGACTTTAAATAAATGGCAAGATTTTTTTTGTTCGGAAAAACGGATACAGGTCTTCACAGAAAAAACAATGAAGATACAATTCTCATAAATGAGGATACTGGATTCTGTCTTGTTGCCGACGGGATAGGTGGTGCAGCGGCTGGAGAAATCGCAAGCAGAATATTTGCAATGACGGCTGAAAAAGTTTTTTCTAAAAGGAAAAATGATTATGATAAAATTTCTGAGCTGGTTCAGCAGACCTTTCAAATTGCCAATGACAGTATATTAAACTATGCAGACCGTAATCCGGAGTACAAAGGTATGGGATGTACGGCAGAATTATTGGCACTCACTGCGACTCAATTTGTCCTTGGCCATATGGGTGACAGTCGAACCTATCGCCTTCGCAACGGCAGTTTAAAACGGTTGACTTCTGATCATTCCCTTGTGCAGGATCAACTGGATCATGGTATGATCACCGAGGATGAGGCTGCGCACCATTCTTTTAAAAACGTAATTTTAAGAGCTGTGGGAATTAAAAAGAATCCGGAACTGGATATTTTAAAAGGGAAAATTGTACAGGGTGACCTGTTTCTTCTCTGTTCGGACGGCCTGACTGATATGATA
>WFQS01000185.1 GCA_015486915.1 Desulfobacteraceae bacterium | reverse complement strand
TGGACATAGATGTAATACTGCTTGACCGGTTTATTGCATTTGTAAAGTCGTTGGTATTTCCGGCCTTTCTTGCTCACAAATTCTCTGGCAGCCACAGTCCTGACATTTTCCTTGTCTGTGAGGATACAAAATACATGATTTCCCCGGCCTGAAAATGAATCAGCATATACTTTTTCAACAAACCGCAGCTTGGCCCCATTGACACCGCCATTAATGGAAGGCCACCAGAAGATTTGAGCGTTCAATTTAGCCGCCTGGTTGGAAATATGAGAATTTAGTTGATCTGTGAAGATTCTCATGATGCCGGTTGATTTTCTGGAAAAGCCCAGGGCTCTGAAAAAAAGGACCACACAGGCAAGAGAGAAGAACTTCAGGATATATCCCCGGATGATGACCCGGTCAAAGCAGGTGTAATTGAATTTGATATTTTTGGAAAACTGGCTTATAAAAGAATTATTCACGGGTGCTCTCCTTTATACTGGTTTGGTTTGGAATTCCAACCTTATATAAAGGATCATCCGTGAAAAATCAAATAATGTATGTGGTTTCAAACAAGGGCTATAGGACAAGGGGCTAAGGAGCCAATTGATGGGTCAAATGAGCCATGAGCTCTATTATAAAACACCCGGGAATTGCCTCGGCGTATATACTACCATCCGCCCTTAGTTCCTTGTCTGTGGCTCTTTTTGAACTTCAGTTCGATAAATCTTTATATATACCAGACGATGAAGTTAGCGGCTTGACATTTTGCAGAAAGGTACTATAATTAGCACTGAATATTTAATTGGAGGTAAGTCTTGTGAATACAATACCTGCTCTTGAGATCAAACGTCGAGGTATCTCAATTGTCGATAGCCAGATTGAATCGGGGCCGGTTCATGTCATCAAGAATAATCGCCCGCAATATGTAGTGATGTCAGAAGATCGATACCAGGCGATGATAGATGATATGAATCAAGCACGGGAGTTGTGCATCAAGTCATCTCTTGAAGAAGCTGTTGCAGGCCAAACGCGACAAGGGTCAGCCGAGGCATTAATTCGTGAAATATTCTCTGCAGATTGATGTATACCCTTGAGTGGACACCTGCATTTATCAAAGCGGCTAAGAAATTTGCAAAACAACATCCTGAATTGAAACAGAAAATGGCTCTTGTGCTACTGGCGCTGGAGTAAAATCCGTTCCATGCATCACTCAAGATGCACGGACTTGGCGGTAAACTCAAAGGTCTTCATGCTGTGAGCGTCACATATAGTTATCGTATCACCTTGATACTGAAAATAAATGAACACATGGTTACCTTGCTTGATATTGGCGATCATGATGATGTCTATAGGTAGTTACTGCCACAGGTTTGCAATATTTAGAATCTTTGTTAAAATATATTTTCAGCAATGAAGTTGATCTTACAACAGAAAAAATCAGAACCATTGTTGATATGCTTTGTTTTTCAAAAACGTGAGAAAAATTTACGTTTTTTTAAGTTCACATATTCACTGCCAGACCTTGTGTAATCTGGCTTAACCCCTGATTGATTAGACCCAGACCCTCTTCCAAAATGTATGGTTGTGTTGGAAGATTTTGAGTGCCTGTTTTGAAAGCAGCTGAAATTACAGGGTTTCTAAAATAGCGTTTTGATGTAATTGAGGCCCACAGCCATTTTCATCCAAGTCCTGTAACCCGGTAGAATGATCCGAATATAATATCCGGTTTTATTGTACTGCTTGATGGCATTCCCCCTGAACCAGTGTTTGATACAGGCGTTATTATCGTACAGTCTCCAGTAAGATTTTGAATTTGAACGGGCTGGCCGTCTGCTGAAAATCTTTGCTATGGTGTCGGGCAATCCAACACGTGAGAATTTATCCAAAAGCCTTTCAAAGAGACTTGTACAAAACCGGGCTGATTTAAAAATAACATTGGAGCAGACTTCGACCTGGGCCAGGTACCAGTCATGCTTCAGGTGTTTAGACAAGAAGGCATTTTCCTTCATTTTGTATGAGATGCCTTTTTTATCCAGTTGCAGTTTGATGTAGTTGTGCCCGTTGAAATAAAATTCACAAGGAAAGGGCAGATAAGAGGAGATTTTAAGATAACAGGGGCCTCCAAGAACAGAGTCGTGGAAGTAGATGTAGTATTGTTTAACCGGTTTGTTGCACTTGTACAGCACCTGATGTTGCCGGCCTTTTTTTGTTGTGAATTCCCTTGCCGCGACGGTTCTGACATTTTCTCTGTCCGTGATGATGCAAAATAGATGATCTCCTTGCCCATTGAATCTACAGGCGTATTGATCTTGAACGTATGCGAGTTTGGCACCATTGACTCCACCACCCATTGATGGCCACCAGTGAATATAAATCCCGTATTTTTGGGCTTGTTTGGAGATGTGGGCATTGAGTTGATCCGTGAGAATTCTCATAACGCCGTTGGTTTGTCTTGAAAAACCCATGGCTTTGAGAAAACGCACGACACAGGCGACTGAAAAGAAGTTCAGAATGTCTCCACGGATGATGACACGGTCAAAACTAGTGTAATGGAATTTGATATTTTCGGTAAACTGATTTATAAATGAATGAGGTCATAATATTTAAACAAGATACAGCAAGAGAATATTGC
>WFQS01000184.1 GCA_015486915.1 Desulfobacteraceae bacterium | reverse complement strand
TTTGAGATTTCCAGGTGTTTCAGGCTTGTGGTCGAGGACAGAGAGAAGAACAGGGATCTTGCAGTGCTGCTTGAATCCTATTATTCTCTTGGCATAGATTTACTATTTCAGGATATTACACCGGAATATGGCGTTCCGTGCTGCAAATGTTTTGTAACGGGGACTGATGGTACAATTTACAAGGGGACGGCAGCGGGCCTGAATGCAAAAAAAACCATTATTTCTGCGATAACGGAGACAAATTATCCCTTTCCAAATTCTCCTGTATCTGAAAAAGGACCTGATAATCTGATCATTGTGGGATTTGAGAACCTGCCGGATTATTCAACTGGAGATTATGCTTCTGATCTTGCCCTGCTTGAGCATGTTCTTATCTCAAATGGATTACACCCATGCTATATTGATCTTACAAGAAAAGATATTGGATTGCCCGTTGTAAAGGCTGTTATTCCTGGTATGGATATTATTGGAGATTTTGACGAGTTTTCAAGGGTTCATCCCGAGCTCTTCCAAAATTATCTCAAACTTAATTCAAAATTATCTTCAGTTTGATTTTTTTTGCCGGGAAAAATAGCATTGCCCTGCATTTGTTGAGAGGCCGTCCCGGAATCTCAAGGAACGGCCTCATGGTAGTTAATATGGATTTTTGAAGACCATCTTATTCTTCGACATAGAATGGCCATTTGTGGAAAAACCATTCATTCCACAACAGAGGAATAATCCACCAGAAATTCCACAGCAGAGATTCTCCATGGGGAAATCTGTGTGAAAATTCAGCCATGTGATGGTTGCCCAGACCCCAGAAACCAAAATTAGCATAGTAGAAAAACCAGTAACTTATTGCAGTGAGAATCAGAACGCCGATTGTCCTGAGCCAGAAAGCACCCCAGCTGTCTTTGTCCTGCATTCCGCAGCAATCGTCAAAATAATGGTGCCAGATAAGAAAAGGAATAAGGGTAAAACCTGCAATCTCAGCAGAATGAAGCCATAGAAATCTTGTTACCTCACCTGCTCCCTTTGCCTCGTGCAGATGATGAAATGTTTCTTCGGGTACCCATAGAGGAATGATTTTCATACTTATCAGTGCAAGTATATATGCACCTATAAAGGAAAGAATTACAGAAATAATCCCTTTCCAAGGCTGGGGCAGAGTAATAATGCTCCATGGTTTCATACGCCAGACATTGGCAGTTATGAAAAGGATGACAATTGCCCATTCCCACCATCCAAATACCCAGTGAACATGGGGAGTTCCTCCTATACCTGCCCACCATGGAGTACTCAGAGCAGGACTTTTAAAAATCAGGCCAAAAAAAGGTACTATGAGAATTGTATAGGCAAACAGTGTAATAACCGAAGCCCATCCGAATTCTGCAACTCCTGCAGCGGGCTGCTTCAGATCACTTGGGCGGACAGGCCATTTTTCAAAGAAAATGGTCACTACGGGATATGTGTAAAAACCAATTAAAACAAAACACACGATTGCAACCTGGGCAAGTTTCCCTGGTTTGCCAATGGCATCAAGACCATAATAGCTTAAAAAATTAAATCCTAATCCAAGAATGCGGTAAAATACAATATCTATCACAAACCAGACAATTGCAACATTCATAATGGTCTGAACAATACCCCGCATGGGCTGCCCAAGGTTCTGGACCGGCCAGTCTCCGAGAAACATATGCTGCCAGAGTCCCACAAGAATCATCATTGCAAGGAACATTACAAAGGGATAGGGAAACCATCCCACAGGCCCCCTTGGATCACTTAAAATGTACCATGTCCCCCATGCGATCAAAAAGAAAACAATAAATGAAATAATTCCGGTTAAAGGTTGTCCCCAGCGGGGTTTTAATTCACCAGTTGCCATAATTCCTCCTTGTTGAAAAAAATGGTTAATTGTACCTTTGATGACCTTAATACCTTAATGTGCAAGTATAATGAAGAATAAAAGCCAGAAAATTACATCTGTCTGTAAGGCTTTCATGGATGATCCCATTATCTTATTATAGTCAGCTTTTTTCCTAATTTTTCCTTTTTCCCGTTAATCCTCCTTTTTTTGTTAAAATGGTTATTGTTTTTTAATATGAAATAGAATGTAAATTATTACATTCATTGGCTACGCGCTTACGGCCTATTTTTTGTCAGAATCTTTGATTCTTTGAGGCTGTATGAGAGTATCCATCTCGGCCTCATGGCCGTTATAAAATACAGTTTGAAATCCGGACAGAAGCCCGGTATGCTGAACCAGTTTTCGAATTACATATGTCAGTTACTGAGCGCTCGGTCAGGTGACGCATAAACTTTTTTATGCATTGCTTTGCGATTTTCTGCGCTAATGTTAATTATTGATAAAGGTAAAATCGAAACTTAATGTACGGGTGATGCTTTTTAATACTTAATTTATAACGGCCATGAGGCCGACCGGGATTTGCCCGGATTGCCTCAAAGAATCAAAGATTCTGACTAAAAATGAAAGTTACACGTTGTTTTACAAATACTTTCTTATAAAAGCAATAATTTTCTATAGTTGTTTTATTAAACTAACGAGCGCTCACTCTATGAGCGTGAAAAATATAGTTTAATATAATTATATTTGTCAAAGACTTTTTTATTTTTATTAACTGAAAAATCTTTATTCCACAGTTTATCAATTTTAAAGGTGTTTTTTTTAGATTGTTCTTGATTTTATATATCACAGGCTGTATTTTAACTGGTTCTATATATTTTATATTGAATATGCTTATACAAATATGCAAATATCAATGGCAAAATAAAAAAGCATCTTTTTTATTTTGCCATTGATATTTATGTGCTCCCATTTAAATTAAAAAGGACAGAAATGAAGAAAAAAGCTGAGAACAGTGAAATACGAAATATTGCAATTATTGCACACGTTGACCATGGCAAGACAACACTTGTTGACGCTATGTTCAAACAGAGCGGTACGTTCAGGCAGGGCAAGGTGGTGGATGAAAGAATCATGGATTCCATGGATCTGGAAAAGGAAAGGGGAATCACAATCTCTGCAAAAAATTGTTCAGTTACATGGAAAGATATTAAAATTAATATTCTCGATACCCCGGGCCATGCTGATTTCGGTGCTGAGGTGGAAAGAGCTCTGTCCATGGTGGACGGAGCCATACTCCTTGTGGATGCATCCGAGGGCCCTCTGCCCCAGACCCGCTTTGTTCTTAAAAAAGCGCTGCAGGCAGGATTAAAAATAATTGTTGTGGTTAACAAAATTGACCGCCCCGATGCAAGAGTCATGGAGGTGCTTGACGAGATATATGATCTTTTCATTGACCTTGATGCAACGGATGATCAGATCGATTTTCCTGTGCTGTATGCCGTGGGGAAACAGGGGATTGCAAAACATGAACTTGAGGATGAATCAGACAACCTTGTCCCACTTTTTGACACCATTCTCAGTGAATTTCCGCCACCCTTATTTGATCCTGATGAGCCATTTCAGATGCTGGTTTCGGATCTTGGACATTCTGACTATACCGGAAGGCTTGCCATTGGAAAAATAGCAAATGGCGAGGTAAGTTCAAGGGATGAACTTGTTGTCATTGGAAAACACGGAAAGCCTGAGCATATAAAGGTGTCAAGTCTTCATACTTACAAAGGTGCTGCGCTACAGACAACTGAACATGTTGATCCGGGAGATATAGCAGTTGTTTCCGGCACAGATGCCTTTGAAATAGGAGACACCATCTGCACTAAGGAACATCCCAAGGCTCTTCCACGCATCACTGTGGATGAACCCACTGTTTCCATGACATTTACGATTTCAAATTCTCCTTTTGCAGGGCTTGAGGGAAAATATGTTCAGTCCAGCAGAATTCGCGAGCGTCTTGAAAAAGAGGCTTTAATCAATGTTGCAATTTCAGTTGACAACACAGCTTCAAAGGATTCATTTGTTGTAAAGGGAAGAGGTGAATTCCAGATGGCGATTCTTGTGGAAACCATGCGCAGGGAGGGATTTGAATTATGCGTTGGCAGGCCCCAGGTGATCTACAAACAGGGAGAAAACGGAGAAAAACTGGAGCCCATTGAAAAATTATACGTTGATTGTGACGAGGCGTTTACAGGAGTTGTGACGGAAAAATTATCCATAAGAAAGGCAAGACTGGTGAATCTTGTTAATACCAGGGGCCGTGTGAATATGGAATTTTCAGCGCCTGCCCGCTCACTCATCGGATACAGAGATGAATTTTTAACGGATACCAAGGGAACAGGTATCATGAATTCCATTTTTTCAGGTTTTGAACCTTACAGAGGGGAATTTCCCACAAGAAGGACAGGATCAATTGTAAGTGACAGACAGGGTAAAGGCGTGCCATATGCCCTATACAACCTCGAGCCGAGGGGAAGACTCATGATAACTCCGGGGACACTTGTATATGAGGGGATGATCATAGGAGAACACAGTAAAGATAAGGATATTAACGTAAATCCCTGTAAGGAGAAAAAACTCACAAACATGAGGGCTTCGGGCAAGGATGAAGCAACAATATGTTCGCCTGTAAAGCCTTTGACCCTTGAACATGCTTTAAGTTTCATCAGATCGGATGAACTTGTGGAGGTGACTCCGAAAAGTATAAGACTCAGAAAGAAAATACTGTCAAAGCAGCAGAGATACCGCAGTTAAATTTAGATAGACCCCGGAGTTTTTTATTAAAAAAAGGAGGAATTATAATGTCCGGTTTTAAAGCAAATGCCCTTCCCCTTCTCATAGGAAGTCTGCCAATGAAGGATCATAAAAAAGCAGCTGAGCTGATCCTTGAGTATACTCCTGAAATTCCTCTGTGGCCCCAGCTTCCACTTTACAGGGAAGAGGGAATGATGGCGCAGTTCCTTCCGGGAATCCCCGGTTTTACGGAATCACCTGAAGGTAAATTGTTCATTGACACTTCAAAGGATAATTTTGATGAAGAGTATCTGAAATTCTACGAAGATTATCTTGCCGTAACAGAATCAGGGGCAGACCTTGCCGGATCAAGATTTACCCTGACCCATAAGGCAGGCAAGGGTTTTTATGAGTTTTTACGGCAGATCGATGCATTATCCCAAATAAAACAATTTACAGCTTTAAAGGGGCAGGTATCCGGACCTGTGACATTTGCCACTGGTGTATGCGATGAGAACGGCAGGGCAATATTTTACAATGATCAGATAAAAGATGCAGCTATAAAACACCTTGCCATGAACGGAAAATGGCAGGCAGAGCAGTTTGCCTTACGGGGATATCTGCCTATTATATTTTTTGATGAGCCCGGACTTGCAGGGTTTGGCAGTTCTGCCTTTATTACCATTACAAAGCAGGACGTAAAATCGGCCCTTCATGAAGTTGTTAAACCCGTTCATGATGAAAAAGGGCTTGCAGGTGTTCATGTGTGCGCCAATACTGAATGGGATTTACTCCTTGACTCTGAACTCGATATTATAAGTTTTGATGCATATTCTTTTTTTGATAAATTCATGCTCTATCCGGAAAAGATAAAAACTTATATGAAACGGGGAGGAATCCTCGCCTGGGGTATAGTACCGACATCCAGTAAAGACGATATTGACAGGGAAACAGAAGAAAGTCTTTTTGAAAAATTGTCAGGGCAGATAGATGCCGTTACTAAGCTTGGAATTTCAAGGGATATGGTTATAGAACAGTCCTTTGTTACACCAAGTTGCGGAACAGGATCAATTGATTTCAAGTCCGCGCAAAGAGTTCTTTTTTTAACATCCGAAGTATCAAAAAGGATAAGATTTTTAGAAAAATAGGCAATGCTTTATGAATGCGGCATTTTTGCTGGTGTAAGATTCCTATTTGTCTATTTTTTTATCCTGTTTTTTGGTTTTTTTGTCTGCCACCTGGCAGGAATTTCTCATTCAGGTGGATATACCCATTTTGGGTAGAATATAGACCTGCGCAAGAATATATACGCCTAAAAAAATAAAGAGTAGAATTGTTTCTTCCATATTAAATATCCTTTCAATATAACGGCCATGAAGCCGAGCTGAACTGCGTTACAGTGCTTCAAAAAATCAGAGATTTTGACGAACATAAAAAGAACTTTTGTTACTTTGTCAAAAGCGAGCTCTTTTTTATAAAACGACCATGAGGCAGATCTGGTTTTGTCCAGATTTGTCCAAAAACATTATCCACTTTGTAATTAGGAAGCTCCAAGGGAGCTTATGATTGTAACAGCCATGTTTTTTGTTCAGTCACTGCTTAAGGATCGAAAATTTTATAAGTTGAACGAGATTGCTTGTCTTCCGGCCCATCTACTTCGTTGCATCAAAGGCCGAATACGTTGAGTATGCAACCTTTAATGC
Source organism: Desulfobacteraceae bacterium (assembly GCA_015486915.1). The sequence continues at coordinate 76 of WFQS01000184.1, read as the reverse complement.
GCCTTGTACATGGACCGGAATTCTGCGCTATTTCTGTTCAACTTATTTCATCTCCGATCCTAAGATACCTAAAAGC
>WFQS01000183.1 GCA_015486915.1 Desulfobacteraceae bacterium | reverse complement strand
GTCCTGGAAAGAATAAGCAAAGCCTCAAAATGGTTTCAGGAGAAATTTGCACTTATTTTTGAAAAACCCATGCATAAAATACATATTGAAACCGATAACAGGGAAATCAAAAAAAAAATAAACAATGTCCTTAATAACCTTAAACAGGATATCTGCGTTAAACTTGCCGGAATAAAATCCTGTGAAAACGGTTTTTCACCATCCAGGTATCTCCGTGCTGTTTCTTCTGCTGAAATTGAGTTTAAACCTGAAAAATTAAAAAAATCACAAGTTCCATCCTTTACAAAATCGGATATTGAGCATCCCGAGCTGTTTAAAATCTTAAGTGAGTGGCGCTACAACAAGGCAAAAGAAGAAAATATTGCTGTTTTCCAGGTTTTACACCAGAGAGTTTTGATCCAGATTGTTGTATGCCTGCCTGACAACACTTCCGATCTTAGAAAAATCAGCGGTGTGGGCAAAAAAACAATTGCAAGATACGGTGCAGAACTTGTGGAAATTGTTTCTTCCTATCGCAAAAAACACGGGATAAAAGTGGTTTCTCTGCCTTCTTCTGAAAAGATGCAGGCAAAAGGGAAAAAAGCAGACCCGCAGGAAAAGGATAAAAATAAAACAGATAAAAAAAACACCAGGGGGAAAAAAGGAGAAAAGTTAGAGGAAAAAAACAAAACAGATGAAAAATCAGACTCCGGAAACAAGAAAATTTCGCGTTCAGGAACTAAATATATAAGCTTTGATATGTTCAATAAGGGCATGACCATTGAAGAAATTGCAAATGAAAGAGGTTTTGTAAGCTCAACCATTGAAGGCCATCTTGCTTTTTTTGTGAAAACAGGAGAACTGGATATTAACCGCCTTTTGTCCCCTGAAAAGCAAAATGCCATTAAAGAGGCACTTGAAAAAGAACAAAATAATTCACTTTCTGCAGTAAAACACATACTTGGAGATAATTTTTCCTATGGTGAAATAAAATTAATGACTGCATTTCAGGAATATGATAAAGGCTGAGCTGTATTGTACAGAAGCAGAGTTCTGATTAAAAGCGGCTTCATAAAATACGATTTCATAAGAAAAACGACGGGAAATTAATAATATAGATAATGCAGACAAAATAACCGAACGGATCTCTAAAAAAACAACCGGTGACAATGAGGTGCTTCAGTCTTTTCAAAAGCTTTTGAAAGACAATGTCAAACTGCCTGCTGACGGCTTTGTTATTGGTGAGTTAGTATTTTTATCATTATACTTTTTTTATTTCAAAGACAAAACATTTAAATATGCTATCCGATAATTCCCTGCCGATACCAACCGGCAATCACATTGGGTGATATCCCCATGAAATAGGCAGCAACAACAAGCTGGTTGATAAATGTGGTTTTGATTATACCAAGTTTACTCCACCTTCTTGCAGAGGTTGATACAGATGATGACAATGTGGCTATTTTCCCTTTTTTACCTGCTTTTCTTATAAATTCAAAATCTTCCATTATGGAAATTTCTGGAAAGCCTCCAATGGAATTAAAAATTGCAGAAGGTACAAAAAATGCCTGGTCTCCATATGGCAGTCCAAAAAGCCGGGAACGGATATTGGCAAGGGGCTCAATAAAATGAGCCAGTAAAAAATTATCCGATTCTATGTGGAGTTTGAAGGCACCTGCTGCAACACCCGGAGAACTCAGGCAGTTAATGATCTGAATATCAAACTTTTCAGGAAGAATGGTATCTGCATGGAGAAAAAGCAGTATATCTCCTTTTGCCTGAAAAGCACCTTCATTCATCTGACCTGACCTTGAGGGATTGCCCATCGTCACTTCTGCGCCATGGGAACGTGCAATTGAAACTGTCCTGTCGCAGCTTCCTCCGTCAACGATAATAACCTCCATGGTGTGATGGGAAATTGTACTTTTAAGTGTTTTTTCAATACATTTTTCTTCATTTAAGGTCGGTATGATGATTGAAATTTTATCGTACATTATTGTTAAATACTCACATTGGATTATTTTTATTTTGTAAACCGGATACAGCATCCTACTTGTAAATTGCAAAAACATGATGTTGGAATACCGGAGGAGATGAAATATAAAATTATCAATTTTTAATATTTCCAGCCCGCATGCCGATAGTTTATTTATACATTTTTTTTAATACATTTTTTTAAAATGTGGCGGTTCTGATTTTGTACCAGACTTAGGATCGAAAATTTTATAAGTTGAACGAAATTGCTTGTCTTCCGGCCCATCTACTTCGTTGCATCAAAGGCCGAATACGTAGAGTAT